>VHCX01000050.1 GCA_016871615.1 Verrucomicrobiota bacterium | reverse complement strand
CCGTTTCGCCCCGGAGCTGGGGGTGACCGGCGGCCAGATGCTCGTGTGGGGATTCTTCATCAGCACCACGGCCCTCTTCCACGGCACGGCCTGCATCAACTCGCTGGCCCATGTGTTCGGGTCCCGGCGCTACGAGACGGGCGACGACAGCAAGAACAGCCTGATCCTCTCGCTCATCACCCTGGGCGAGGGCTGGCACAACAACCACCACATGCACATGGGCTGCGTGCGGCAGGGGTTCTTCTGGTGGGAGGTCGACATCACCTACTACCTGCTCAAGGCGATGTCGTGGATCGGGCTGATCTGGGACCTGCGACCGGTGCCCAAGGCCGCCTACACCGAGGCGGCGCTGAAGGGCCGCCCGGCCCACTGAGACCCATCACCGAGGCCGATTGGGGGGCGGCCCTTGGTGGTCCACCCCAACTCCCGCGGCTCGGCCGGGGAATGGGGCCCGCAGGGATTGCCCCCAGGGACACCGACTCCCGGTTTCGACCCCGGTTTCGACCCCGGCTCGGGCTCAGCTCCGGCGTAGTCCGGTGCTGGCGCGCCGGATCTCGGCCTCGTCCTCGCGCTTGCGGATGTCCTGGCGCTTGTCGTACTCGGCCTTGCCCTTGCAGACGCCGAGCTGGAGCTTCACCCGGTCGCCTTTCCAGTAGAGGGAGAGCGGGATCAGGGCGTTGCCCTTCACGTTGGCCAGCTCGGCCAGCTTGCGGATCTCGGCCTGGTTGAGCAGGAGCTTGCGCGGGGCCTTGGGCGCGTGGAGCTCATGGGTGGCCCAGGCGTATTCCTCGATGTGGGCGTTGTGCAGCCACACCTGGCCACGGTCGACCTTGGCGAAGGCGTCGGCGATTTGCACCTTGCCCGCCCGGATCGACTTCACCTCGGAGCCGCGGAGGACGAGCCCCGCCTCGTAGGTCTCGAGCACGTGGTAATCCCGGCGGGCCTTGGAGTTGGTGACGATGTCGGGCATGCGGCCTGGCTCCATTGAAAACGCCGGAGAGGGTCGCTCTCCGGCGGATGGGCGGCGTGGGTGCCGCCGGCAAGGGGGAACTACTCCGGGTCAGGCGGCCACGGCCTTGCGGCGACGCTTCGGCGCGGCCTTGCCCGTCAGCGGCCCGGGGGCCTCGGCGGGTTCCTCCGGCATGGACTCGAAGGTGATCTTCCCCTCGATGATCTCCAGCAGGGCGATGTCGGCCAGGCCGGCCCCGACCGGAGGCTCCACCAGGGGGCGGGACAGGCCGCCACCGCCGCCGGAAAGCTGGCGGACCCGGCGCGACATGAGGTTCACCAGGGTGCTGGGGTTCCCGACGAGTTCGAGGGCTTTCTTGGTCAGTTCGGCATTCATCGCGTCAACAAATGGACCGGGAGGATAGGCCGGGAAACGGGCCCGGCAACAGCTTTATCCGAGGACCGCCCAGACCGCCGATTTGGCGCCGGCCATGGTTCGCCAGCAGGCCGGCGTGAACCGAACCTCACATGTGGGCGATCAGGTTGTCGCCGAAGGCCGAGCACTTGATCTCGGTCGCGCCCTCCATCAGGCGGGCGAAGTCGTAGGTGACCTTCCTGGAGCCGATGGCCCCATTGAGACCCTTGAGGATCAGGTCGGCCGCCTCGGTCCAACCGAGGTGGCGGAGCATCATCTCGCCCGACAGCACCACCGAGCCGGGGTTCACCATGTCCTTGCCGGCGTACTTCGGCGCCGTGCCATGGGTCGCCTCGAAGATCGCGTGGCCGGTGATGTAATTGATGTTGCCGCCCGGGGCGATGCCGATGCCGCCCACCTGGGCCGCCAGCGCGTCGCTCAGGTAGTCGCCGTTCAGGTTCAGGGTCGCGATCACATCGAAGTCGGTCGGACGGGTGAGCACCTGCTGCAAGGCGATGTCGGCGATGGAATCCTTGATGACGATGCCCGCGCCCGGCCTGCCCTCGGGGATCCTGCACCACGGACCACCGTCGATCTCCACCGCCCCGAAGTGCTCCTTGGCCACCTGGTAGCCCCAGTCGCGGAAGGCCCCCTCGGTGAACTTCATGATGTTGCCCTTGTGCACCAGCGTCACCGACTTGCGACCGTTGGCGATGGCGTACTGGATGGCGCTGTGGATGAGGCGCACACAGCCCGAATAGCTCACGGGCTTGATGCCGACGCCGACCTGGACATCGGTCGGGAACGACTCGTTGCCCACCCGCTTCCAGAACTCGGCGGCCGCCTGGGCCGTGCCGAAGCGGATCTTGGAGAACTGCTTGGGGAACTCCTTGGCCAGGAAGTCCAGCACCTTCGCGGCCTCGGGCGTGCCGGAGGCGTACTCGATGCCGGCGTAGATGTCCTCGGTGTTCTCGCGGAAGATGACCATGTCGACCTGCTCCGGGCGCTTCACCGGGCTGGGGACACCCGTGAAGTACTGCACCGGGCGCAGGCAGACGTAGAGGTCGAGCATCTGGCGCAGGGCCACGTTGAGGGAGCGGATGCCACCACCGACCGGCGTGGTGAGCGGTCCCTTGATGCCGACGAGGAACTCGCGGAAGGCGTCGACGGTGTCGTCGGGCAGCCAGTTGTTGAAGCGCTTGAAGCTCTCCTCGCCGGCGAAGACCTCCATCCAGGCGATCTGGCGCTTCCCCCCGTAGGCCTTGGCCACCGCCGCATCCATCACCCGCACCGAGGCCGCCCAGATGTCGGGACCGGTGCCGTCGCCCCGGATGAACGGGATGATGGGCTGGTCGGGGACGACGAGCTTGCCGCCCTGGATGCTGATCTTGCCTCCGGAAGGGACGGAGCAGGTGGTGTAGGCCATGGGATGGATTCGTTTGCTGGGACACTCAGCCGACGCGTTCCCACGTCGGCAAACCGTCATTAGAACGGGTCGGACCCCGGGTCGGCAAGGGGGACTTCAGGGCGGACGGCGCGCCGCGGGCGCGCTGTGGGCCCGGATCGCCGGCCTCGAAGGGCGCTGGCGTCCGGGGCGGCCGCCGGGGCAGACTCGCGCCCGTCATGAACGTGTTCGTCACCGGCGGCGCCGGGTACATCGGGTCGGTCTGTGTCGAGGAGCTGCTCGAGGCCGGCCATTCGGTCACGGTCTTCGACAACCTCTCCGAAGGCCACCGGTCCGCCGTCGATCCCCGGGCCGCGTTCATCGCGGGCGACTTCAGCGACCGCGGCCTCATCGACTCGGCCATCGGCCAGGCGAAGCCCGAGGCCGTGATCCACTTCGCCGCCCATGCGCTGGTCGGCGAATCGATGACCCACCCGTCGAAGTACTTCCGCAACAACGTCGCCTCGGGCATCAACCTGCTCGACGCCTGCGTGGCCCACGGGGTGAGGAAGTTCGTCTTCAGCTCGACCTGCGCCACCTACGGCATCCCGGAGAAGATGCCCATGGACGAGAGCCTGCCGCAGCGACCGGTCAATCCCTACGGCGAGTCCAAGTTGATGTTCGAGCGTATCCTCTCGTGGTACCGCCAGCTGCACGGCCTGGAGTTCGTGGCCTTCCGCTACTTCAATGCCGCCGGAGCCAGTGCACGCTTCGGCGAACACCATCGCATCGAGACCCACCTCATCCCCAACATCCTGAAGGTGGCCCTCGGCCAGAAGCCGCAGGTGGACATCTACGGCACCGACTACCCGACGCCCGACGGCACCTGCATCCGCGACTACATCCACATCGCCGACCTGGCGCAGGCGCACATCCTGGCGCTGGCCCCGGGCAGGCAGGGCTTCTTCAACCTGGGCAACGGGTCGGGCTTCTCCGTGCGCGAGGTGATCGAGGCCTGCCGACGGATCTCCGGCCGCCCCATCGCGGTGGTGGAGAAGGATCGACGGCCGGGGGATCCGCCCCGCCTGGTCGCCGCCGCACAGAAGGCCGCCACCGAGCTCGGTTGGAGGCCGCGCTATCCGCACCTCGACCCGATCGTCCAGACCGCCTGGGACTGGCATGTGAAGCACCCCGACGGCTATCCGGACTGAGCGGATCGGCCCCTCGCCTCAGGGAACGCCCGGCTGATGATGCGCACCGACCGCCCCAGGATCGACCGGTTGACCCGGCTGCTGGCGTGCCTGTGGATCGTCGCGCTGGCAGCCCGGGCGACGCCGGCCGGGCACCGCACACCCCGTCCCGACCGACTCGCCGGCAGCCGGCCCAACATCGTCTTCATCATGAGCGACGACCAGGGCTACGGGGAGATCTCGGCCCACGGCAACCCGATCCTACGGACCCCGCACCTCGACCGGATGCACGCGCAGAGCCTGCGCTTCACCTCGTACCACGTCAGCCCCACCTGCGCCCCCACGCGCTCGGCCCTGCTGACCGGCCGGCACGAATTCCGCAACGGGGTCACCCACACCATCTTCGAGCGCGAGCGCCTGCGGCCCGATGCGGTGACGCTGGCCGAGGTGCTACGCGCGACGGGCTACACCACGGGGATCTTCGGCAAATGGCACCTGGGCGACGAGGACGCCCACCTACCCGAACGGCGCGGGTTCGACCGGGTGCTCATCCACGGGGGCGGCGGCATCGGTCAGACCTTTCCGGGCAGCTGCGGCGACGCGCCCGACAACCGCTACCACGACCCCGCTCTCTGGAACGGCCGGGCCTTCGAGAAGACGCGCGGCTACTGCACCGACGTGTTCTTCGACCGGGCCGGCGACTGGATGGCCGAATGCGGAGCCCGCGGCAGGCCCTTCTTCGCCATGGTCACCCCCAATGCGCCGCACGACCCCTTCATCATCCCGTCGGAGGAATGGGCCGCGCCGTACCGGGATCGCGGGCTGTCCACCAACGCCATCGCCTACTACTCGATGATCGCCCATCTCGACGCGGCGGTGGGCCGGCTGCTGGCCCGCATCGACGCGCAGGCCTGGGGCCGCGACACGCTGGTGATTTTCCAGACCGACAACGGCCACTCGGTGGACGGGATCTTCAACGCGGGCATGCGCGGCGTGAAAGGAACGCCCTACGAGGGGGGCATCCGGGTGCCCGCCTTCTGGCGCTGGCCCGCCCGACTGCCCATCGGTGTCGACTGCCCGGCGTTGACGGCCCATGTCGATGTCTTCCCCACGCTGGCGGCGCTGGCGGGCGCGGACCTCGGGCCGCTGCGTCGGCTGGTGGAGGGCCGCTCGCTGCTGCCGCTCCTGGCCGACCCGGCCGCGCCCTGGGCCGACCGGCTGCTGGTGACCCACTTCGGCCGCTGGGAATACGGCGAGGCAGCCGCCGCGCGCCACCGGCTCTGCGCGATCCGCGATGCGCGCTTCAAGCTGGTGAACCACCGCGAGCTCTACGACCTGTCGGCCGACCCCGGCGAACGCAACGATCTGGCCGGCGAACGCCCCGACGTCGTGGCCCGGCTGCGCACGGCCTACGACGCCTGGTGGGAGGCGGTGCTGCCCGAGACCGAGGAGAACGACCGGGCCCTCGGGCCCTACCTGAATCCCTTCAAGCAGCGCTACTGGGAGCAGTTCGACCTCCCGCTCGATCCGGACCTGATGGGCCGCATGGACCCGGTCTGGAAATTTGTGCGGCCACGCCCCCGGTGACACCTTGAGGGCCATGAAACGCCCGTCGGACCGGACCGGCCCCAGGACGCTCGCCCATGGCACGGTCCTCGGACTGGCCGGGGTCCTCCTGATGGCCGGCCCCCCGGGCCCATTGCGGGCCGCACCGGCCACGGCGGCGTGGGAGCCCGACCTCGAGGCCGAACCGCACCGCTATTTCCAGCGCACGCCCCGCGACCGGTTCAGCCGGCTGATCCCCGACCTCGCGGAGGGCCGGTTGCCGCTGGACCGGTCCAGCGAGCGCGCCCTCGTCCGGAGCCTGCTCCGCGCCCTCGACATCCCGGAGTCCTCCCAGCTGCTGGTCTTCTCCAACACCAGCCTGCAGCTGAGCCTCATCCACCCGGGCAATCCGCGGGCACTCTACTTCAGCGACGAGCTTTACCTGGGCCATGTGCCCGGCGGAAAGATCGAGGTGGCGACGCTCGACCCCGATCTCGGTGCGGTCTTCTACCTCTTCGACCTGCCGCGCGAGGGATCGCGGGTCAGCGTGGAGCGGGCCCGGCGCTGCATGAACTGCCACGCCAACGAGGACACGATGGAGGTGCCGGGATTGTCGGTGAAGTCGGTCGCCCCGGGTCCGGAGGGGGGCAGCCTGGACACCTTCCGGGCGGGACTCTCCGGCCACGCGGTGCCGCTGTCCGAACGCCTCGGCGGCTGGTACGTCACCGGAACCGGCGGGTTCGACGGGCACTGGGGCAACCGGATGGGCCGGTTGTTCCAGGGCGAACTCGGCGCCACGCCGCTGGAGCCCGGACGGCGCTTCTCCCTGGATCGGTACCCGGTGGCCACCAGCGACTTCCTGGCCCACCTGCTGCATGAACATCAGGTCGGCGGCGTCAACCGGCTGGTCCGGGCCCAGTACCGCTGGCGCGAGGTGCGCCATCGCCATGGCGGGTACTTGCCGCTCGCATCGCCCGCCGACCTCGAGGCCGAGCTGGCCGACTTGGTGGGCTACCTGCTCTTCGCCGGGGAGGTGCCGCTGCCCGCCGGGGGCATCGCGGGGGACCCGGCCTTCCGGGAGGCCTTCGCGCGCAACCGGCGGGAGGTGGAAGGCCGTTCACTGAAGGACTTCGACCTGCGGACCCGCCTGATGCGGCACCGGTGCAGCTACCTGGTGCACACGCCGTTCTTCGACGGGCTGGATCCGGCCCTGCGGCACCGGATCCTGGGCGACCTGGACCGGGCGCTGGCCGATGCCTCGGCAGCCACGACGGGGGCCACGACGGGGACTGGCAAGGGAACCCCCACGGGTGCCGCGACGGGGGCGACCCATACCAATTCGACCCATGCGACGAAGGCGGTGGGCCACGTAACGCCCAACGCGGCCTCGCGCCACCTGGGGGGCGACGAGGCCGCAACGATCCGGCGGATCCTGAAGGCCACCGTGCCGGGGTACCCGGGCGGGGCGACCTGACCGGCGGAGCCGGCTCGTTCAACGCTCGCCGGGAGACCGACGGCGCGGCCGGTCTGCCGTCCGAGGAGGCCGAGGAAACCGGGGCAACAGCGACATCGGCGGGTCCGGACGGCCGACCCCGCAGCGGTCACTTCTTGGACTTCTTCTCGGTCTTCTCGCCGGCGGCGTTCCAGCCGGAGATGCCGGCGGACATGTGCTTCACGTTCTTGTAGCCGAGCTTCTCGGCAGCCTCGGCGGCGGCCTTGTAGGCCTTGCAGCGCGGTCCGCCGCAGTAGGCGACGATCAGCGTGGACTTGTCGGCGGGCAGCGACTTGGCGAGGTCGCTCTCGATGGCGTCGAAGTCGAGGGCGCCGGGCACATGGCCCTTGGCGTACGACTCGGAACCGTTGACGTCGATGAACACGGCCTTCTTGGAGGAGACCAGAGTCTTGACCTCCTTGATGCTGATGTCGGGGTATTCCCCGGCGAACACGGAGGCGGTCACGAACAGGGAGGCGGCGAGGGCAAGCAGTTTCTTCATGGGCCTCCAACTTCGGCCGGAACCCGCCGCAGGCAAGCAGAAACTCTCGGCCTGGAAGGGTCGTGCGGCCCTGCTGCCCGGGGGTCGGCAGGCCGCCGCCGCTTGACCACGCCCGGCGGGATGGTCTCCTGTGGAGACGCCCGGTTTTCCCGCCCGACCACCCGCCACCATGCCGAACCGTCCGCTCTCCCACTGCCACCGCCTCGCGGCCCTGCTGCTCGGGGCGGCCGGCCTGCTGACGGTGGGCCGGGGAGCAGAGGCCACCGTCGGCCGGCACTGGGCCTTCGAGCCGCTCGGCCCGGCCGACCCGCCCGCCCCCCGGACGGCCGGATGGGTGCGCACGCCGCCGGACCTCTGGGTGCTGGACACGCTCGAGCGGGCGGGTCTCGGGCCGTCGCCCGAGGCGGGTCGGGTCGCCTGGCTGCGGCGGGTGCACCTCGACCTGGCGGGCCTGCCCCCGGACCCGGAGGCCGTCGAGGCGTTCGTGCAGGACCAGCGGCCCGATGCGCACGAGCGCGTGGTGGAGTCGCTCCTGCAGTCGCCGGCCCACGGCGAGCGCTGGGCGCAGCACTGGCTGGACGTGGTGCGCTACGCCGACACCCACGGCTTCGAGGTGAACACCGAGCGGCCCCACGCCTGGCCTTACCGCGACTACGTGATCGACGCCTTCAACGGCGACACGCCCTTCGGCCGCTTCGCGGGCGAGCAGCTCGCCGGCGACCAGCTCGGCCGCGACGCCGCCACCGGGTTCCTGGTGACCGCCTCGGTGCTGCTGCCCGGCCAGATCGGCGCAGACGACGTCTCCAAGCGGCTGGCCCGGCAGGACGCCCTCGACGAGATCGTGGTCAACACCTCGCAGGCCTTCCTGGGCCTGAGCATCGGCTGCGCCCGGTGCCACGACCACAAGTTCGACCCGATCACGGCCCGCGACTACTACCAGATGCAGGCCTTCTTCGCGGGCGTGGAGTACGGCGACCGCGAGCTGGGCGACCCGGAGTCGCAGGCCCGGCGCGCCGGGATCGCCCAGGGGCGCGAACGGCTCGGCGTCCTCGGGATGGAGCTGGCGCGTCTCGAGCCGGCGGCACGGCCGGCCACGGCACCTGGGGCGGCGGCGCCGGCCGGCCCGCTCCGGCCGGCGGTCCGGGCCCGCGGCAATTCGGACCGATTCGCCCCGGTCGTCGCCCGGCGGGTGCGCTTCACGGTGCTCGAGACCAACTCGCTGGAGCCCTGCCTCGACGAGCTGGAGGTCTGGGACACCGCATCGCACAACGTGGCGCTGGCCTCGGCCGGGACGACCGTGAGTTCGTCGGGCGACACCACGGTGGAGAACCGCCACGAGCTGCGCTTCGTCCACGACGGCCGGTACGGCAACTCCCGGAGCTGGATGTCGGGCGAGAAGGGCCGCGGCCAGGTGGTGCTGGAATTCCCGGAGCCCCGGCGGATCGAGCGGGTGTCCTGGGCCCGTGACCGGGAGGGCGAGTTCTCGGACCGGCTGGCCACGGCCTACCGCATCGAGGTCGACCGCGGGGACGGCCGCTGGGAGACCGTCGCCGACGCCGGCGACCGGCGGCGCTTCGAGGGCGCGAACCCGGTGTCCGACGACCTCGAGGCCCTGCTGCCCGCGATGGAGCCCGGCGACCGGCGACGGGCGCGGGCGCTGCTGGACGAGCGCCACCGGATCGAGCGGTCCATCGCCGAGGCGGTGGCCCGGCAGCAGGCCTTCGCCGGGGTGTTCCGCAGGCCCGACCGCATTCACCTGCTGCGCCGGGGCGACCCCGAGCAGCCGGCCGAGGAGGTGGGTCCGGCCGTGCCCACGGCCCTCGGCGGATCGCTCCGCCTGGAGGCGGGCACCCCCGAGGCGGTCCGGCGGCGGGCGCTGGCCGACTGGCTGGCGAGGCCCGAGCAGGCGCTGGTGGCCCGGGTGATCGTCAACCGCGTGTGGCAGGGGCACTTCGGAACCGGCCTGGTGGACACGCCCAACGACTTCGGGCGCACGGGAAGCCGACCCTCGCACCCGGGCCTGCTCGAATGGCTGGCCCGCGAGCTGGTCGAACAGGGCGGATCGCTCAAGCACCTGCACCGGCTCGTCGTGCTGTCGGCCACCTACCGCCAGTCCTCGGACCACCGGCCCGAGGCCGCCGCCCGGGATGCCGAGGCACGGCTCCTGTGGCGATTCCCTCCCAGGCGCCTCGAGTCGGAGGCGATGCGCGACGCGCTGCTGGCCGTCTCGGGCGAGCTGGACCGGCAGCGCTGGGGGCGTGGCTTCGACCTGTTCGACCAGCGCGGGGGCCTCAGCGGGTTCAAGCCCGTCGAGTCGTTCCCGGCCGGGGGCCTGCGGCGGATGATCTACGCGCACAAGGTGCGACGGGAGCCCGAGGCCGTCTTCGGCGCCTTCGACTGCCCGGATGCTGGCCAGAGCACCGCCCGCCGGCGCGAGTCCACGACCCCGATCCAGGCCCTCAACCTGTGGAACAGCCGCTTCACCCTCGAGCGCGCGCGGGCCCTCGCCCTGCGGGTGCGCCTCGAGGCCGGGGCCGATCCCCGGGCCCAGGTCCGGCGCGCCTTCCTGCGGGCCCTGGGTCGGCCGCCCTCCCCCGAGGAGCAGGCCGAGGCCCTGCAGGCAATGGCGGCCCGTGGCGTCTCCGGCGCGGCGGGCGCGGACGACCGACCCGGCCACGGGCTCGAGGCGCTGGCCAGGGCGCTCTTCAACAGCAACGAGTTCCTCTTCGTCCCATGAACCCCGCCGATCGACCGCTTTCCTTCCAGGGCCATGGCCTGCTCGACCGGCGGAACTTCCTCGGGTGCGGCGCCACCGCGCTGGGATCCATGGCCCTGACGCACCTGCTCGACCGTCAGGGACTCCTGGCCGCCACCGCGCACGGATCGCCGGCCGCGCCGGCCGCGCACGGGGCCCATCCGCTCCGTCCCAGGGCACCGCACTTCCCGCCGAAGGCGCGCAACGTGGTGGTGATCTTCTGCGCCGGGGCGGTCAGCCAGCTCGAGACCTGGGACCACAAGCCCGAGCTGGACCGCTGGGACGGCAAGCCCATGCCCGGCGGCCCGGCCGTCACCTTCCAAGGACCGGCCGGCAACCTCGCCCGGCCTCAGTACACCTTCCGTCCGCACGGGCAGACCGGGAAGATGGTCTCGGACCTCATTCCCCACCTGGCCGGGTTGACCGACGAGATCGCCTTCGTCCACTCGCTCACGAGCAAGAGCAACACCCACGGGCCGGCCGAGAACTTCCTCTCGACGGGCTTCGCGCTGGACGGCTTCCCGAGCCTCGGCGCCTGGGTGGGCTACGCGCTGGGCACCGAAAGCCAGGACCTGCCCTCCTTCGTCTCGCTGCTCGACCCGCGCGGAGTGCCGCAGAACGGGGCGAACAACTGGGGCGCAGGCTTCCTGCCGGCGACCTTCCAGGGCACGACCTGGAGCGCCCAGAACCCCGTGCGTCATCTCTCGGCCCCGGGCATCGGCCGGGAGGCCGACGAGGCCGCGCGCCGCCTGCTCGGGCGGCTGAACCAACGGCACCTCGAGCGCAACCCCGGCGACGAGCGCCTGGCCGCGCGCATCGCCAGCTACGAACTGGCCGCCCGCATGCAGCTCAGCGTGCCCGGGATCAGCGACCTGTCGACCGAGCCCGCCCATGTGCTGCGCGACTACGGGGCCGACGACACGGCCAACCCGCTCAAGGCCGCCTTCGCCCGCAACTGCATCCTCGCCCGGCGGCTCGTCGAGCGGGGCGTGCGCTTCGTGCAGCTCTTCAATGGCGCCTACGCCAGCGGGGGCGAACTGAACTGGGACGGGCACAACCAGCTCAAGGCCCAGTACGACCGGCACGCGGCGATCCTCGACCAGCCCGCCGCGGCGCTGATCCGGGACCTCGGACGGCGCGGCCTCCTGGCCGACACGCTGGTGGTGTGGTGCACCGAGTTCGGCCGCATGCCCTTCTTCCAGAAGGGCGCCCAGGGGCGGGACCACAATCCCGACGGGTTCACCTGCTGGATGACCGGGGCCGGGGTCCGCCGGGGTGTCAGCCATGGGAGGACCGACGATCTGGGCCGGGCGGCGGTGGAGGACATCCACCCGCTGTACGACTTCAACGCCACGATCCTGCACCTGCTGGGCCTGGACCACACGCGGCTGACCTTCGAGCACAACGGCATCCAGCGCCGCCTGACCAACGTGGAGGGCGAGGTCATCCGCGGGATCCTGGCCTGAGGCGGTTCGGCTCGTGGCGCTGGACCCGAGGTCCGTCCTTGCCATGAGGGCCCTTCAGGCCTACCGATGCCCCGTCGGAAGCCACGGGGGCCGGGCGGTCCCCGGCAACGCCCCAACGCATGTCCCAACCCGTCGAGAACCGCGCCCCCTGGTGGCAGGTGATGGCCATCGGCCGGAATCCCCGTACCACCCTCGTGCGGATGTCCATCACGCTGGTGCTGGTCTTCATCGGGTTCCGGGCCTCCCTCCAGCCGATCCTCGTCCAGGGCATCAGCATGCAGCCCACCTACCAGGAGGGGCAGCGACGGTTCCTGAACAAGCTGGCCTACCGCGCCGCGCCGCCGCAGCGGGGCGACGTCATCGGCATCCGCGAGGCGGGCAAGCAGGTGCTGCTGCTCAAGCGGGTGGTCGGCCTGCCGGGCGAGCGCCTGCGCATCGTGCAGGGCACGGTGCTCATCGACGGGCAGCCCCTCGACGAAGCCTACCTGCTGCCCCCGACCAACGGGGTGCGCAACCCGGCCCGCTGGAACGTGCCCGAGCTGCAGCTCGGCCAGGACGAGCACTACGTCATCGGGGACAACCGGTCCATGCGCCAGGCCGACCACTACTTCGGGATCGTGGAACGGAATCGCATCGTCGGCCGCCTCATCCGCCCATGAGCCTGTCCCCGCGCGCGATCCGGGCCGCCGGCGGGACCACCCTGCTGCTCCTGGCAGGCCTGGGGCTCTGGGCCTTCATCCCCACCGAGGAGCAGCGCATCCGCAAGGTGCTCGAGCAGGCGGGGGCAGCGGTCTCGGCCGATGGCGCCCCGGGTGGATCGGCACCGGCGGGCGGACCCGGGGGCCCGCTGGCGACCCTCGGGCGGGTGGGGCGGCTGACCCAGTGCCTGACCCGCGACGTGGAGGTGCAGGTGGACGTCTTCGGCGGCCTCTCGGGCAACCTCCAGGGTGTCGAGGAGGTGCGGGCGGCCGCCGCCGGGCTGGTACAGCACCTGCCGGGCCTGCAGGTGCGCTTCAGCGAGGTCGAGATCCGCGAGGTGGCTCCGCCGGAAGCGCGGGCGACTCTGGTGGCCACCATCGACACGGGCGGCCGGGAGGGCCGCGCGGCCCAGGAGTTCGAGCTGAGGTTCCGCAAGTGGGAAGGCCGGTGGTACATTTCGCGGGTGGCCACGGTGCGCGCCCTGCGCAGCCGGTGACGACCGGCCAAAGCCCTGCTGACAACACGGCCCGGCGCCGATACGGTGCCCCCAATGAAGACGCTGCTCATCTTCGCGTGCCTGGGGCTTTCCGTGGGTGGAGGCCATCTCTGGGCCATCGCGATCAACTTCCACCTGCCGATGGTCGTGTCCATCGTCGGCGCCATCGGCACGGTGAGCGGCGGACTCCTGGCGGGCCTGATTGGCGCCGCCGACGAGACCGAGGGCTAAACGGGCCCATCTTTGGGCCCATCTTTGGGCCCATCTACTGGGCCATTTCCGGGGCCGAGGTCCACCCCGGTTCTGCCGGCGCCGGCTCAGCGGCCGGTCTTGAGCAGGCGCCGCAGGGCCGCGCGGGGATCGGCCACGAGCTCCTCGGTCACCTCGAAGCGGCGGACGCGGGCCGAGGGCAGGGCGAACTTCAGGTCCCGGAAGACCCGCTCGCACACCGTCATCAAGCCGCGGGCTCCGGTGTTCTCACGGCCGGCCATGCGGGCAAGGCTTCGCAACCCCCCGTCGGTGAAGACCGCCTCGATGCCGTAGGCGGCGAAGGCCCGCTCGTACTGGCGCACCAGGCTGCTCTCGCTTCGGCGCAGCACGTGGAAGAGGTCGTCCTCGTCGAGGCCATGGCAGGCGACCCGCACCGGCAGGCGGCCGACGAACTCGGGCTCGAGCCCGTACTGGATGAAGTCGGCCGTCACCGCCTCGGCGTGGAGCGCGTCGGCGTCGAGGCGCGAGATGCGCGCCAGGGAACCCCGCGAGTCGGCCGAGCCGGCGGCGGCGGTGGCCTCGCCCAGCAACCGGGAGCGGATGCGCTGGTCGAGCCCGGCGAAGGCGCCGCTGACGATGAAGAGGATGTGCCGGGTGTTGATGGTCTCGGGCTGCGCCGAGGCGTTGCCGCGCATGGCCGACATCGCGTTCTGGATCTGGGCGTTCATGTCGTTGGGCGACACCACCGGCACGTCGCCGTCCTCCATGAGCTTGAGCAGGTTGGTCTGGACCCCGCGGCCCGAGACGTCTCGGCCCCCGCCCTCGCCACGCGTGGCCAGCTTGTCCACCTCGTCGAGGTAGATGATCCCGTGCTCGGCGCGCTGGACGCTGCCCCCGGCCCGGCGCACGAGATCGCGCACCAGGTCGTCCACGTCGCCGCCGACGTAGCCCGTCTCGCTGAACTTCGTGGCGTCGGCCTTCACGAACGGCACGCCGATGAGTTCGGCCGCCGAGCGGATGAGGTGGGTCTTGCCCACGCCGGTCGGCCCCAGCAGCAGCACGTTCTGCTTCTGGTAGAACGGGGCGTCGATCCCCTCTTGGGTCATGCGCACGTGCTGGAAATGGTCGCAGAGGGCCACCCCGAGCACCTTCTTGGCCTCGGCCTGCCCGATGACGAAGCGGTCGAGGTGGCGCGCGATCTCGCGGGGCTTCAACCCGAAGGTGAACCGCTCGGAAGGCGCCGCCGTGGCGGCCACCTCCGGCCGGGCCCAAGGTTCACCCTGCGGGCGGGCGGCGGGCTTGGCGGGGCGGGAGCGGCCCCGCCGGGGGGTCGCGGGGACTTCAGACGGGGCGAGGGACACGGCAGGACCCTCGGTGAGGGGACCCAGCGCGTCGGGATGGCCGGAGGGAATCTTGGGCATGGTGGGGAGGCGGCGGGGGCGACGGGATGGCCTGGGGCGCGCTTGCGCCTCAGGGTGGTGCCAATCCCCGAAAAGCCCAACCGGGATCTTGGTGCCCGGTCGGGGACCATCCTGGACGAACGTCTCGGTGGCCGGTTGACCGTCTCGACTTTGGCCGGAAACTCACCGTCATGCCGCGCGAATCCGCGGCGGCCCGCCGGGAGCGGGTCGCCCTCCTGATGGAACGCCTCCGTTCGACCTACCCGGACGCACATTGCGAGCTGGACTTCTCCAATGCCCTGGAACTGCTCGTGGCGACCATCCTCTCGGCCCAGTGCACGGACCGGCAGGTCAACGTGGTGACCGCGTCGCTCTTCCAGAAGTACCGCTCCGCCCGCGACTACGCGGAGGCGGATCCCGCCACCCTCGAATCGGACATCCGGAACATCGGCCTCTTCCGGAACAAGGCGCGCAACCTGCGCTCCTGCTGCCGGGCGCTGATGGATCGGCATGGCGGCGAGGTGCCCGCCTCGATGGAAGCGCTCATCGCGCTGGACGGCGTGGGCCGGAAAACCGCCAACGTCGTCCTCGGCAACGCCTTCGGCATCGAGTCCGGGGTCGTGGTAGACACCCATGTCGCGCGGCTCTCGAAGCGCCTCCGCCTCAGCGCCCACACCCAGCCGGAGAAGATCGAGGCTGACCTGATCGGCTGGGTGCCCCGGCCGAAGTGGACCCTCTTCAGCCACTGGCTCATCTGGCACGGCCGACGCCGATGCAAGGCCCGCTCCCCGGAGTGCGGGAGCTGCGAGTTGCGCGATCTCTGCCCGTCGGCCACCGCTTGAGGGCCGGACACGGTCGGCCGGGGTCGACGGTCGGCCGGTTCGGCCACGCCGGCCGTGCGGGTTTTCCCCTCGTCCGAGACCGGGGATCCGGTCCATCGTCCCCACGCGATGACCCACGAGGAAGCCCTCTCCCTGTTCCGCCAGACCGGCGCCCTGCTGGACGGCCATTTCATCCTGCGCAGCGGCCGGCACAGCCGGCAGTTCTTCCAGTGCGCACTGGCGCTCCAGCAGATGCCGCTGGTCGAGCGCTTCGGCGCCGCCCTGGCCGCGCAGGTCCGGGGCCTGGGCATCGAGACGGTGGTCGCCCCGGCGATGGGCGGCCTGGTCATCGGCCAGGAGGTGGCCCGCCAGCTCGGCTGCCGGTTCCTCTTCGCGGAGAAGGAGAACGGCGCGCTGGTGATGCGACGCGGGTTCCGCATCCGCCCGGGCGAGCGGTGCCTTGTGGTCGAGGATGTGGTGACCCAGGGAGGGCGAGCCCTCGAGACCGTGCGCATCGTGCAGTCGCAGGACGGCACGGTGGTCGGCGTGGCGATGGTGGTGGACCGTTCCGACGGCACGCTGGACCTGGGTGTGCCCTTGTTCCCGCTGATCCGCCTGCAGGTGGAGACCTTCGATGCGTCGGCCCTTCCCCCGGACCTGGCGGCGGTCCCTGCGGTCAAGCCCGGCAGCACGTGAGGGGGCGGCCCCGGCCGGTCGGGGCGGATTCAGGCCGGCAGGGAGCCGGTCACCGCCTGGACCTGCTCCTGCAGGACCTCCAGACGCCCCTCGCTCCACAGGCCGAAGTCGGCCCGGCGGAATTTGTCGGCCATCGGCCATTGGGCGGCCAGACGTTGGTCGATCTCGACCTCGGTCCAGCCGCGGCCAAGAAGCCGCCGGCGCTGGGTGGCCGGGCTGCAGGCGACGGCGGCGATGCGGTCGAAGCGCCCGGAGTAGCCCTTCTCGAAGAGCAGCGGGATCACCACGGCCGCGACCCGGAGGCCGGGGCGGCGTCGACACCCGTCGAGCCAGGCCATCCACGCCTCGAAGATCCGCGGATGGAGGATGTCCTCGAGCCGTTGCCGGGCGGTCACGTCGGCAAAGACGAGGGTCGCCAACGCGGCGCGGTCCAGTCGGCCGGAGGCCTCGAGGAGCCCACCTCCGAAGGCATCCACAATCTCGGAGAGGGCCGGGCAACCGGGCTCGACCAGGTCCCGGGCTATGGCGTCGGTGTCCAGCACCGGCACCCCGAGTCGACCCAGATGGGCGGCGACCTCCGATTTGCCGGTCCCGATTCCGCCGGTGATTCCCAGGCTCGTCATCCGGACCAAGGGCGTGCGAAGCAAGTCAACTCCACCGACGCCCGTAAACTCGATGCGCCAAAACCAGACCCCAAAACGAGGCGCTGGACAGACCTGCCGAAGGGTGCCGGCAGGTCACGGCTGGTACACCACGCGGTAGGCCTTGGCCCCGCTGCCCTGGTCCAGCGCGTCGTAGAACTTGAGCACCTTCGGCGAGGCCGTGGGGTTGGACAGGCGACTCAGGCGGATCCACTCGGTACCAACCGCCGGTTCCTGCGCAAGGATCTGGTAATCGGTGTTGCCGGCGGCATCCCAGGAGATCTCGAGGTAGGGACGACCCAGCAGCTCCACCGCCTGGGTGGTGATCACCACGCCCGAGAACGGCGTCGCGTCGATCGCGTTGACCACGCCGTCCCCGTCGGAATCGAGCGAGGCGGAATACCGGACCGACCAAGGGGCCTCCACCACGAAGCCGTGGCCAACTTCCGTGGTGACCGGGCCGCCGTTGGCGTTGGCGATGCGGACCAGCCGGAGACGGCCGCCGAGGGCACCGTCGAGCACCGGTCCGGACAGCTCGATGCCGTTGATCGACACGATGCTGTAGTAGAGCCGGATGTTGCCGTCGAAGGTCAGCGCCGAGGCAAGGCCCGCCGCGTCGAAGGTCCGGTTGGTCGTGTTGAAGTACTGGCCGAAGTCGCCGTTGAATTCCAGCCGGCGCGTGTAGATGGCGCGCTCGCCCGATCCAGAGGCCCGCAGGTCCACCCGGCCGAACTCGTCGATGGTCAGGACCAGGGCGGCGATCGCCGAGTTGTTGACGAAGCCGGCGGTCCCGGTCCCGAGGTCAAGGCCGGGCCACTCGAGGAAGCCCGACTCGAACCGTCCCGCACCCAACGCGATACTGAGCCCGGAGAGATCATTCGTTGCCGCATTGCCGGACAAGGAGACCCCCGCGGCCTGCAACGCCAGGACCTTGCCTGGGGCGTTTGGGGTGACGAACCGGTCGGAGACGTTCAAGGAGAGCAGGTTGCGGGTCCGGATCGCTCCGCCCTCGGAGGCATCCAGCGACTTGGCCGACACCGTCAGGCGACCTCCGGCACTGATGAGGTTGGTGCCCCGGAGGATCAGCGAATCCGCCGAGAGGTCGAGGACGTTGGTCGCCGCCAGGCGGCCGGATTGCTCGAGGACCGTGGCCCCGAGGCCCAGATAGCCCGAGGACTGGATGGAGCCACTGTTCACCAACGAGGAAAGGCGGCCGCCTTGACCCAGACCGAGGGAAACCTGGTTGCCGAGGATGTCGGATGTGTTGGTCAAGGTTCGGAGGCGGGGGAAGGTCCTGGAGGAGACACCGAGGGTTCCGATGAGCCGGAAGGGCGCCTGGTTGATCCAGTTCTCCGTGATCGGAGCCACCTGTTCGGTACCGGCCAGGGAGGACGCCCCGTCGAAGCCATCCGGATACCTGGAAGGCGGCGCATCCACTTCCGGAACCTGGTAGAGCACCGGATCGGCCGTGGTCAGGTTGACCGCCCTGAGCTTGAGGCCCACCAGCTCACCGGTGTAGCGGAAGGGATCGATGTCGGCATCCACGATCATCACCCGGAAGTGCGTGTCGGCCAGGAGGTTGGACGGGGTCGCGGTACCCGTGCCGGCCGTCGGATCGGTGGTGGCGGCGGCCGCGGCGGGATCGGGGAACTCGGCCGTGTTGGTCCAAGCCATCACGAACACCTTCACCACGCCGGTCAGGTTGGGTTGACCCACCGGGTTCAGACCCCGGTATTCCAGGGTCCCGTTGGTGGAGCCGAGGTCATAATTGGCATACGGCGCCGCGATGCTGGTATTGGCGCTTGAGGTCACGTGCTTGGCCTGGAGATTGACGACACCATGGGCGCGGATGCGGGCATCCTCGAGCCTGAGGTTGTCAGCCTGCACGCGGACACGGCCTGCCAGGTTGGTGGCGTAGCCGAAGGGGGATTGGGATTGTGCTCCCTGAACCCGGCCGCCGACGGCTTGAATCAGCGAGGCATAGGTGCTGTTGGTCGGATTGGGGATCTTGGAGGGCAACGAGGTGATGGCAAAGGAGTAGGCCATGTAATCGTTGGTCGAGACCGTGTTCGTATAAGCGACCCCATTGGTCAGCAGGCCGTAATACCCGGTGGTGAAGAGGTCACGGACGAAGACGCTGTTGGCTCCCGACCGGGAGTCGTTCAGGTAGGTCGAGAGCAGGTTGGAGCGCGACAGGGGATTGAGCGGGTCCAGCTCATTGCCAATCCTGGCGCGGTCGGCCCGGGTGATGGGGATGTTGACCCCCACGTTGCGGGTGATCCGGACATTGTAGGGCGCGGCCGATGCCGGGGCCCGGTAGTCCCAGGCGTAGATGTTCGTGGGGGCGGTGGTGAACGACTCGGTGATGAGCAGGCTTTCCAAGTCCACCGATCCGGCCGTGTTGTTGGTGTTCAGGTAGGCGAGCGTGACGCTCAGGGGCCTCATGCCGTCGACCGAGGCGGTGGCCAGGACGTTCGAGTTCCGGTTGATGATGAAGACAGCGTTGATCCGGTTGTTGGTGGCCGTGAGTTGGTTGGTCTGGATGTAGGCGAGGGCGGGCACCGGCGGGAGACCAGAGCTGCTGATGCCGTCGGGGATCCAGTTGCGCGGGTTGGCGACGGGATCGCCCGGCACGCGGTCGATGGCGGCCAGATAGCTGATGTCGATATTCGCCAGAATGTTGGTCACGACCACCGGATTGGTGGACGTGGGGTAGGAGGTGGTCACCTGCCGGCGCGTGGCGAAGGAGGCGAACTCCACCGGCGTGGTCCAGTAGCCCCAATAGAGGTTCTCGATGCCACCGGGGAAATTGGCAACCGTGACATTGCCTTCAAGGCTCACGATACGTCCCAACTCAGGCGTCCGCCGATTCAGCGTGGTGAGGATGGAGCGAGACAGGTCGACCTGCTGACCCTTGACCGAGAGGTCACCCGAGAATGACACCGAGATGCGTCCGCGGTTGACGATGCTGTCGGCGTTCAGGGTCAGGTAGCCGCCGTCTCCGAAGGTGTAGCCCTGTCCTTCCGGATATCCGACGGTCAAGATGGCTGGTCCGATTCCCTCGATGACCGCCCGATCTCCGTTGACGATGCTCTGGCTGGGAAACCGAAAGCCCCGCGCATCCACCCGCTGGAACTCCATGCCCAAGGACGCCGAGATGGTGCCGAGGTTGGTGAAGTTCTCCGTGTTGCGGGTGGCGAAGATGTCAGACGTGCGAGCCGTGAACGTTCCGGCGTTGACGAACGAGACCGCGTCGATCGGGCGGTCCACCGAGTAGGGGCCCCCGTTGTAGAAGTCGGCCGCCGAGGCCGCAAGACCAGCGGCCGCCGCAACAGGAAGGGATCGAACCATGGAGGTGAGGCGCATGGGGAAAAGGAATGGGTTCATCGGGCGGTTCAGTTGCCTCTCACGGACAGGGCCGCAGCTTCCAGGTCGGAGAGTCGGCTGCCGGCCGGATACAGCACCGGGGCATTCGTGCTGCCATCGAAGGATCCCCAAAGGATTCCAGGTTGGCCATCCTGTTCGTCGCTGTTCCCGATGTTGAGGGAGTACACCCCGACTTTGCTGAAGGTGTAGCCGGAGATCGGTTCAACGATGCCCGGTCCTTCAGCCGAACCGTCGAGCACAGATCCCGTGTTCTGAAACGTCAGCGGCGCGAGTGCGCCTCCAATCGGAATATAACCGTCCCTGAGGCCGACATCCCTCGCAATGATCAGGATTTCAGGACGAGCAAGGACGCGGCTCACCACCTGCCGGATGACCACGCCATTTGAGCTGACGACTTCCGGATAGGTCACGGCAGCCTGTCGGGCGTTTTGGCGTAGCACCGGATCGACGTTGACCCGCACGAAACGCACCCGATCGACACCGGCTCGCACCCCCTGGTTGACCAACTGAAGGGTGTTGGTCGTGGTGGTGGCGGGAGTCCCGACAGCGGTGGTTCCAACGGTTTGCCCAACCGACGCGATGGTCCACGGTGACTCGAGGGAGGCCGAAGCCCCCCCGCCGCCACCGGCGCTGGCCACGCTGCCCCGGACCGATCCCACAGGAGCTTGTTCGTAATTGCGATTGAGCGGGTGGTAAAGGTATCGCATGCCACCGGCGTCGTCGCGGGTGAGACCGGTGAAATAGCGCCCGATCGGGTCGATGGCCCGGCTGACTCGCTCGTCGCTGGTGGCGAAACTGGCAACGCTTACGAACGACGCTAAGCTAACATTCGGGTTGGCCGAATCGACCGGGATCTCACGGGCGTCGGAGAAGATCCGGGCCCCGGCGTCATTGAAGATGTCCCGCAGCACGTAGGAGTAGAGCGTGCCGTTGATGTAGCGGCTGGGACGCCCGGACACCGGGTCAAAGTTGTAGTTGACCACCGAATAACGGATCGGATCGACAGCCCGACCTCGGATCGACCAGCACCAGCGCTCGGGCGAGGTGAGTCCAAGGTTTGCCATGATCTGCGACATGAGCTGGGTCTTCAGGTCGAGCAGACCCAAGGCGGCCGCCGTGGGATTGATGCCATCGGCCTTGAGAGGGAACTCCGACAGGCTCTCGCTGAAGGCGGAGACATTGGTGAGGCTGTTGAACACCGCGAAGGCCTCGTCGACCGCACGGACCCCATCGGCCCCAAAGAATTCAACGAAGGATCCGTCGATGCCGTAGGTGACCACGGGGGTGCTCAGGCGGTACTCATCCCCGCGCAGGCGGGGACCGCCATACTCGGGGACGCTGTCCGGGATGTTGTAGCCGAGGTCGGGCGCCTGCCAGCCGGCCATGGGGCCCAGCAGCGAGAACGCGCCGGTCGGCATGGCGCCGAGCATCAGGGCGACGAGGGATGCGAGGAAGGGGGTCGTGCGCATGGTCAGCGATCGGATTGGACGCGGAAGTAGGACTGGGACGCCGCCCCGGCGTCGACGGACGCCGACTGGGTGGCCGAGGTCGCGGTCTGGGTGGCCTGGACCTCCGTCCAGTGGACGAGGTCGGTCGAGGATTCGAGGCGGTACCTCGCCCCGGCCACGGTCTCCCACGAGATCCGCAGCTTGTGGCGCGGGGCCGACTGGACGCTGCGCAGGTCGCGGGCGTTGAGGTCGACACCGGTGGCGACTCCGACGAAGTCGCTCCAAACGGCCCGGTAACCGGTCGGCGTGGCGGCCACGCTGGGTGCATACTGGTCGTTGCGCCGGGTCTGGTTGAGCAGGAGTTCCTCCCCGGCGACCATGCCGGAGGCCGTGATGGCCCGGGCGGCGATGCCCAAGCCGGAACCGTCGGCACCACGGGTGCACCAGACCGCCAGAGCCCCGCCAGCTCCGGCCGTGATGCGGACCCCGTTCTGGTCGAAGGCGCGGTAGTCGTTGAGGGTGACGGGCGACCCCAGCACCACGCCGGAGGGCGACAGCGTTGCGGCGCGGACATCCCAGGATCCGGCGCCCTCGAGATCGAATTCGGACCATCCGACGACCCACCGGCCCGAGGACAGACGGGCCACCGACGGTCGGTCGCACGGGGAGGCCGACCCGTTGATCCAGATCGGGGAGACCGACGTGCCATCGGCCTGGAGGATCTGGGCGAAGATGTCGGCATTGGCCTCGCGCCGGGTGGCGCCACCGCCGACCTGAAGCACATCGGCCGAAGCCTGCTCGGCCACCCAGGCCACCGCAAGATCCCCGTTGGCCAGCACGGCCAACGAGGGAGAGCGGTCGACCAAGGCGGAGGTGCCGACCACGCGACGCGCGGAATTGGGCTTGCCGCCGAGGTCGAAGGTCTGGACCTGGACCTTGGAGGAAACCCCGTCGGCGCCAATCGACTGCCACGCCATCGCGAAGCCGCGGCCCTGATGGTCCACCACCACCGGCAACCGGTGGCTGCCGTCGGCGTTGGCCGCCGCCACCACCCACTCGTCTCCCTGGGGCACCCCGGCCTTGGAGATCCGGCGGGCATGGATGGAGGGGTTGCCGGGTTTGCCCGACTGCCAGGCGACGACGGCGGAACCGTCGGCCAGGACGGCGACTCCCGGATTCTGCTGGTCGAAGAGGGCCTGCTGGTTCACCCGGACGATCTGCGGGCTGGCCGTTCCGCTGGCCAGGTTGAACACCCGGAGCCCGATGCCCAAGCCGTCGCCGTCGATGGCGTTGTCCTGCCAGACGACGAATGCGGTGGATCCGGCGGTCGCCACCACGGCGTTGACCTGGTCGCCGACCAGACCCGACGGGGAGGCCGCGTTGGGCAGTAGGCGGACCTCGCCACCGACGACCTCCATGGAGGCCGGGGCGACCTCCTGGATGGTGAGCCTGGGGGCGATCGGTTCGACCGTCTGGCCGAGGCTCGAGCCGGACAGTCCGGCCAGGGCGACCGCCGCAAGCCCCGTCAGCGTGCCACGGGACCGGCGATTAGGCATAAGGTTCATGGGTGTGTTGCCCGGAAGCTCGCGGAGCCTCCGGACGGGTCAATCGTTCCAGGGATGATGCACCAAGCGGGTGGTCCATTGAGGCAACGGATCAATAGATCGGCTGCTGGTAACGCGGTTGGGCCGGGGTGGTGTTGGGATCGAACGGCAGGTTCTCCGGGTCGTGGATGCGCTTGCCGCCGGCATCGATGATGGTGGCCGTGACGAAGATCATGAGGTTCTTCTTGACCGTGCGGGAGTTCTCGCTGCGGAAGAGACGACCGAGCACAGGCACGTCGCCGAGCACGGGGACCTTGTCGCGGGACTTGACGTTGTCCTCGGAGATCAGGCCGCCCAGGGCGACCGTCTGTCCGTCCCAGACGATGGCGCTGGTGGTGACCATGCGCACCCTGAGGCGGGGCAGCGGGAGGACCGAGGTGCGGCTGATCGGCGAGCTGCCGGAGGTCAGGCCGAGGATCTGGGGCACGAACGGACCCGGGTCGTCGTAGCCGACGAACTCGGTGATCGTGGGAAGGATGGTCATCTGGATGGTCTCGTCATCCGACGAGACGTAGGGCACCACGTCGAGCACCGGACCGAACGGCTGCGACACCGTGCCCGGGATGATCAGGTTGATCGCGGCCTGGTTGACGTTGTTGCCCACGCCGCCGCCCAGACCGCCACCACCGCCCAGGCCACCGCCGCCACCGCCCTGACCACCGCCACCACCGCCCTGGTTGTTGAGACCGGTGGCGATCGTCCGCACGTCGGAGACCTCCATGTGCGCCTGACGACCGCTGAGGGTCGTGACCTTCGGAGCGGAGAGCAGGTCCACGCCATCGCGCTGTTCCAGGGCCCGGATCACCACCTTGAACTGGGGATCGGTGAGGATGCCCGTAAGGCTGAACACCTCGGGAATCTTGCCGGCATCGGCCGTGGTGTTCCTCAGGCCCGAGGTGATGAGCTGGTCGTTGGCCCCGGGCGCCGCCAAGCCGGCGGCGCTGGTGCCCGGGAAGACGCCACCGGGGAGAATCTGCGATCCGTCGACCGGGGAGACGTTGCCCGGGTTGGCCCGGGAGGGTTCGCCCGTGTAGCTCGGCGAGCTGCCGCCGGTGAGCCCGAGGCGACCACCACCGATCAGGGCGTTGCCCAGAAGCCAGTCGAAACCGAGGGCCTTGCTGTCGGTCTGGTTGATCTCGGCGAAGCGCGCCTCGATCTCGACCTGCGGGGGCGCCACGTTGAGGATCTGGATGGCCTTTTCGATGATGTCGAGGTCGGAGAGCGTCGCGCGGACGAAGAGGATGCCCGTGCGGTCATTGAAGAACAGGGCCTTCTGGTCCTGCTCCCACGGGGCGACACCCGGAGGATAGGGACCACCCATGCCACCGCCCATGCCGCCCATGCCAGGCATGCCGCCCATGCCGCCCATGCCGCCCATGCCGCCCCGCCCACCCATGACCATG
>VHCX01000049.1 GCA_016871615.1 Verrucomicrobiota bacterium | reverse complement strand
AACGTTGGGGCAGGAGGGGCTCTCCAGCGCTGTCGCGCTGGGGGGACCAGGATGTCGACGTTCCTACGCTCGCCGCGGACCGATCCCGCTCCGCTGCGGTTTTGGAGGGGCTCCGCTGGCTCAGTCCGCGCTCGCGGGGAACGTTGGGGTAGGAGGGGCTCTCCAGCGCTGTCGCGCTGGGGGGACCAGGATGTCGACGTTCCTACGCTCGCCGCGGACCGATCCCGCTCCGCTGCGGTTTTGGGTGGGCTCCGCGGGCTCAGGGGTTCTCGGGCTTCGGTTCAGAGAAGCAGGCGGCGGATGGCGTCGTAGTTGGCCACCACGGCGGTGGCGTCCTGCAGCTTCTCGGGCGGCAGGGTGTTGGTGATGCCGATGACGCGCATGCCGGCCGAGCGGGCGGCGGCGACTCCGGCGGCGGAGTCCTCGATCACCACGCAGTCGGCGGGGTTCACGCCCAACTGGTCGGCGGTGTGCAGGAAGATGTCGGGCGCGGGTTTGCCTCGGGCGACATCCTGGGCGCTGACCACCTTCTCGAAATGCGGTCGCAGGCCCTGCATGCGCAGGACGGCGGCGATGACCTCGTGGTTGGACCCGGAGGCCAGGGCCAAGCGGGTCTGACGGGCGAGGTCGGACACCAGGGCCGGGATGGGCCCGAAGATCGGTTGGGCGGCCTCGAGCAGGGTCATGAAGCGCCCCTGCTTCCAGGCCATCAGTTCGTCGAAGGGCTGCGGAGGCGTGTGGCGGGCGATGAAGTCGAGCCACAGCGCCTTGTCGGAACGCCCGTAATAGTCGGGGAAGTGGAAGCCGTGGGTCGTCCCGTAGCCCATCTCCTCGAAGACCTTCTGGAAGGCCTTCTCGTGCAGCGGTTCGCTGTCCACGATCACGCCGTCCATGTCGAATATCACCGCCGCATAGGGTCGCATTTCGCGGCGATTGCGCCTGTGCCCCCCGTCCCGGCGCAAGGGGGAATCGCTCCGGGCCCAGAGGTCGCCGGGCGGCGCGACCGGACCCGTCACTGCGCGATGCAGTAGAGGGCGTTGTGGGTGCGGACGAAGATCTCGCCGTCGGAGAAGGCCGGGGTGGAGTTGGAGAATTCCCCGAGCGGATTCGAGGCGAGGAGCTCGTACTTGGGCGCGGCCTTGAGCACCAGCGTGTCGCCCGACTGGTTGACGACGTAGATCCGGTCGCCGACCCGGACGCCCGAGGCCCAGGTGGCGCTGGCCGCGCCCGAGGACGGGAGGCGCTCCTCGAAGACCATCTTGCCGTCGGTCATGCGGTAGCACTGGAGGAACCCGTCGGTGACGCTCACGTAGGCGTGGCCTTCATGGATGATGGGCGAGCCGATGGTGTGCTTCTTCATGCGCTGCTCGTGGAAGAGCCGCTGGCCGGTGCGGTCGCCCTCGCCGCCGGGCCGGATCGCCACCACGCCGCCGAAGAACCCGCCCATGCTCAGCAAGGTGCCCTCGCCGAAGGTGGTGGAACTGTAGACCAGCGGGTTGATGCCGTCGGTGGTCCAAAGCTCGCGGCCGTCGGCCGGGGCGAAGGCGCGGACCTTGTTGGCCACCGGCAGGATGATCTCGTCGTGTCCCTCGGCGCGGATCACCAGCGGGGTGCTGAAGGTGCCCAGGGCCCCGTCGTTCTTCCCGGCGAATCCGTCGAAGCGCTCGGCCGGATGCTGTTCCTGGAGGACGACCTTCCACTGGACCTTGCCGGTCTTCTTGTCGAGCGAGTGGAGCGACGAGAACTCCCCGGGACCGTGGTAGACGATCACCCGGTCGCCGTGGATGACCGGGGAGGAACCCTGGCCCCACTCGTGGCGCTGTTTGCCGAGGTCAGCCTTCCAGAGAGTCTTGCCCGAGAAGTCGTAGGCCACGATGCCGGCCGAACCGAAGCTGGCCACCACGCACCGGCCATCGGTGACGGGCGAGGCCGCGCAGTGGGGATTGGTCTTGTGGCGGGGATCGGCCTCGTCGTAGGCGACGCCCTGCTGCCAGCGCAGCTTGCCGCTCTTCCGGTCGAAGGCCATCACCGTGCGCTGCTTGCCGTCCTGCAGGGCCTGGGTCAAGAACACCGTGCCGCCGCTCACGATGGGCGAGGAATTGCCGGCCTCGGGAAGCTCGGTGCGCCAGCGGACATGCTCGGACTTGCTCCAGCGCTCCGGGAAGCGCGTCTCGGGCGTGCTGTTGTCCTGGCGGGGACCGCGCCAGGAGGGCCAGTCGGCGGCGGACAAGGTTCCGGCGAGAGCCCCGACGAGCAGGCATCGGGCGGGGGTGAGGCGCAGGGGAGTCATGGTGAGGCCAGCATCGATCAACCGGGCGGATTCGCCAAGCCGACAGACGGCCAAGCGGACGGCCCAGCGGACGGCCCGGCAGCCCCCGGGTGGGATCGATCCCTGGCGCGGTCATCCTCAGAGGTGGGCGCAGCCGGTGCGATGCCGTTGGATTGGTCGTGCTGGCTGCGTCGTCTTCCGCAATCGCTTCGTTGCTCGCTCGTTACGGGCCTTCCATCGGCCCGCGCCTCGCTCTCGCCTCGTCTTGCGAAAGACTCCGCCACGCAACCCCTTTCCTCCCAACGGCATCCTTGGCTCAGCCGTTGGCTCAGCCGGTGCGGCCGAACCGCTTCTCCAGGTCGCGCCATCCCATCTCGATCATCGTGGGGCGACCATGCGGGCAGGTGTAGGGCATGGAGCACTTCCTCAGATCGGCGATCAGTTGGTCGAGCTCGCGGCCCGAGAGCGGGTCGTTGGCCTTCACCGCGTGCCGGCACACGGTCTTGGCGATGACGTCCTCGCCCAGGCGCATCAGGTTCACGCCGGAGCCCGCGGCCTTGAGGGCGTCGATCAGGTCGAGGGTGAAGCGCTTGGGATGGTTGGACTTCACCATCGGCGGGAGCGCATCGAGCAGGAAGGTTCGATCGCCGAACTCGCTCAGGCCGATGCCCATGCGGGCCAGGGTGTCGAGGTTGCCGCGAACGAATTCGGTGTCGCGCACCGAGAGTTCGACGGTCTCGGGCAGGAGCAGCCGCTGCGAGGCCGCCTGCTGGCCCGATTCGAGCCGCTGCAGCATCTGCTCAAAGAGGATGCGTTCGTGGGCGGCATGCTGGTCGAGCAGCACAAGTCCGCGCTCGGATTCGAGCAGCACGTAGAGGCGGCCCACGACGCCGATGACCCGCAGGGGCCGCTGGAGCAACGCCACCGGCAGCGCACCGGTCGCCGTCGGGAAGGGGATGGACGGTGCGCCGATCGGGGTCGGGTGTGCCGCAGGCCCCGGAGGAACCGATGGCGCCGGAACGGGTGGCGGAGCGGCCGCGAAGGGGCGGGTTGGCGGTCCAGAGGGGCGCGCGATCGAGGGCTCGGCGGCCCGTTGGGTTGGGACCGAGACGGGGGCGGATCCCGCGCTGTCGCCATCGTCCGACCGTGTGGCCCCGGAGGCCGGAGCCGCGACGGCATCCCGGGTCGACACGCTCGAGAGGGAGTCCGTGGCTGGCAGAGCGGCAGGCCGGCTTGCCTCGGCTGGACCCGCGCCCGAAAACCCCGGCAACAGGGTGGCCTCTGGCGTGGCTTGGAATGGCGAAGCGACCGGGGATCCGGCGGCTTCGCCGGCAAGCATCGGCAGGCGGGGTTCGGGAGTGAACCCTGCGGCCTCGGGATGCGCCTGGTGGAACTTCAGCAGCGTGTCGCGGATGGCCTTGGCCACCAGGCGACGCACGGCCGCCTCCTCCCGGAAACGCACCTCGCGCTTCTGCGGGTGCACGTTCACATCGACCGCCGCCGGGTCGATCTCGAGGAAGAGGCAGCAGACGGGATGACGCCCGCGCATCAGGCTCGTGTGGTAGCCCTCGGTCAGGGCGAACTGCAGCCCCCGGTTCTCGACGGGGCGTTGGTTGACGAAGAGGTGCTGCTCGTCGCGCGAGCCTCGCGAGACGCCGGGCGCCCCGATGAATCCCCAGAGACGGAACCGCGACAGCTTGCCCGAGTCGCGCAGCACCCAGTCCTCGCCGGGCTCCGGTGCGGGCGCCTCCTCGATGCCGGCGGAGAACTCCAGCGGCAGCAGGGGCGTCTCCGATCCGTGCAGTTGCCGCAGGCGTTCCTTGAGCGCCGTGAACCGGTCGGCGTCGGAAGTCCACGGCACGGGCGGCAGTTGCCACGCCGGCCGGCTGTCGGTGACGAACCCGAACCCGACCTGGGGCCAGGCCAGGGCGACGAGGGTGAGGTAGTGCTGGATGTGGGCGCGCTCGGTCTCCTCGGCGCGCAGGAATTTTCGGCGGGCCGGCAGGTTGAAGAAAACCTGGCGCACCTCGATGGACGTGCCCGCGGGTGAGGCGGCCGCCTTCACCTCCACGATCTTGCCTCCGTGGACCACCACCTGGGTCGCCTCGCCCGAGGTGTCGTCGCGCTCGCGGGTGGTCAGCACAAATCGGCTGACGCTGGCGATGCTGGGCAGCGCCTCGCCCCGGAAGCCCATGGTGGCGATGGAGGCGAGGTCCTCGGCCTTGGTGATCTTGGAGGTGGCGTGGCGTTCCAGGCAAAGCAGGGCGTCGTCACGACTCATGCCCCGTCCGTCGTCGGTGACGCGGATGAGGCTGCGCCCACCGGCCCCTATCTCGACCGTGATGCGCGTGGCTCCGGCGTCGAGGGAGTTCTCGACCAGTTCCTTCACGACGCTGGCCGGGCGCTCCACCACTTCGCCGGCGGCGATCTGGTTCGCCACCTGTTCTGGGAGCAGCTGAATGCGGTTCATGCAACCCAGCATGGAGGGTCGGAGGCCGAGGGTGGAGTCCAGAAAGCGGGCGATGGCGCCCGGCTTGATCGGCGGGTGCCGGTTCCCTTGCATGGGGCATGCGTTTCGGGTTCAAGCCATGGTGGTTGGGGGTGTTCCTGGGGGTTTCGTTTCGGGGTCTGGTGGCCGCCGAGGCGGTGCCCAAGGCGGAGGCGCTGCTGCGGCTGGACCACCCGCTGGTGATCGCGCACCGGGGCTATTCGTCGGCCGCGCCCGAGAACACGCTGCCGACCTCCGCCCTGGCCCTCGAGGCCGAGGCCGACCTCGTGGAATTGGACTACCACCATTCCAAGGACCAGGTGCTGACGGTGGTCCACGATGGCACGTTGGACCGCACGACCGATGCGGTGCGTCGGTGGGGCACCGGCACGAACCGGGTCTCGCAAACGCCGTTCGCGAAGATGCGCGAGCTGGATGCCTCGTCGTGGCGGGGCTCGAACCAACCGCCCGCGACAATCCCGTCGCTGGTCGAGGCGTTGGACCTGATCCAGTCGCGTTCGGTGACCTTGATCGAGCGCAAGGCGGGTCCGGCCGAGGCGTGTGTGCGCCTGATCCGGGATTGGCGGGAGGTGAACCAGGTGGTGGTTCAGTCGTTCGAGTGGCAATACCTGGAGGACTATCACCGTCTGGAGCCGTCGCAGGTGTTGGGGGCGTTGGGGCCCTGTAAGTCGTATCGGGGGTGGCGTTGACGGAGCAGGACCAGGCGTTGTCGGTGCGTTGGATCGACGAGGCCCGGCGGGTGGGGGCTCGGGTCGTGGTGTGGAACCAGAAGGTGGACGCGGCCGCGGTGGCAGCGGCCCACGAGCGTGGCCTGAAGGTGTGGGTGTACACGATCGATGCGCCGGCCGACATGGCTCGGTTGCTGGACCCGGGGATCGACGGGTTGATCACGAACAATCCGGGTCGGGCGTGGCGGGTGATGGCCGGGCGTCGGTGGGTGCGGTCGTCGCCCTGAGCGGACCGGCGGGCCGGCGGGTCGGGTGGATGGGTCCTCGGTTGAGGTCCGCAGTTGGCTCTGGCGCTGGTTGCGGGATCTCCCGCGCTGGACATCCGATGCCCGGATGGACAGGGTCATGGCTCGATGTTCGCTTCGATCCTTGCTCCCGGTGAGAAGATCCACGTGATCCACCGCCGTCATTTCGACCACGAGCCGCACCGTCATTTCGTCGGGGTCGTCAATGACTACCGCGAGGGTGTGCTGCGGATGACGGGCAACGTCTATGCGGTGGATACGACGACGTATCAGTTCATCCGGCGTCCGGAGCAGCGGACGCGTGTGGTGTCGGTGGTGAGCGGCGAGGTGATCGTGAACATCATCCCGCCGTCGGTGGATTTGTCGAAGATCACCTACCGGCAGGAGGGAACGGCGGTCCGCGTGAGCGACGGGAGCGACTGGCACCTGGACATCAGCGAGGTGGGTTGGCGCTGAGGGCTCCGCGGGACCGACCCATCGCCCGCAGGGACGCTCGGGAATTCTCAGCCTTGGCGCTTTGCGCCAGAGATTAGGGTGCTTGCTTCCAGAGCGGGCTCCGGGTCGATCCCGCTCCGCCTACGTACCTTTGGTCGGGGATCGGTCCGCGCGCTCGCGGGGAGGTTGGGGCCAGCGGGACGTCCAGCGCTATCGCGCTGGGGGAGAACAGGATGTCGACGTTCCAGTGCTCGCCGCGGACCGAGGACTAGCCTGACCGGCGCGGCGCTACGTCACCCGTCTGGGCAGGTCGCGTTCCCCACGGATGATATCCACCCGTTCGATCGTTGTCGGGTCGGGTAACCGGTAAAAAATCAGCCAACGGTCAAAAGGCCTTTTGACCGAGGAGAACCGGTAGCCCGCGCGATGCTTCCAGATCACTCCCGAACCGGGCCGCCGCAGGACCTTGTCGATGGTGTGGTCCACGGCGATCGCGAATCGATGAGCCAGAGCCTCGGCTGCGTCCGGGTCGCGGTCCTGCTGTGCGGTGGCATACCAGAGGATGCCATCCTGCAAGGCGGTGACGAATGCCTCGCGGCGAACCAAGGTCATGCGACTCGCCGGGTCTTGAGCACCTGTTTGGCCAGACGTGCGGCATCTCCACGATTCCAGGGGGCGGATGAAGTCCGCTCCGAGGTTGCCAACCGGCGGTTGACCTTCGGAACATCCAAGTTGGAAGGCAGGTCGTGTGTCGGACGAGCTGGGACAAGTGCGACCATGTCCTTGCCGTTGAGCAGGTAGATGGTCTTGCCGGCGGAGGCCTGCTTCACGAGAGCACCCAACCTGGGTTTTGCCTCGCTGATGATGTATGTCGGCATGACTCGAATGAGACTCGAACAAGACTCGGCATCAACGGCGAAGCGGGTCAATACCCATGGCCTTGGTGGACGCGTTGGAGTCGCAGTTGGCCACCTCCCGGGCCACGGCCGAAAAGCTGCTGGCTGCGGTGGTGGCCGAACTGACCGAGGGGACGCACGCATCACCGGCGTGCTGAGGCGGGAACCTCAGGATTCGGGGGTGGCGATGCCGGAGGTCGCCCGCGGGCTGAGAGCCGGGGATCGTTCTGGAGAGGCCCAGAGGTTCCGCCGCGCCCGGTGCCGATGTTTCGAAAAAGGGGGTTCCTGCGGGGTCCCGTCGACTGCCGCCGCTCACACCGCCTGCGCGCCGGGGCGGCCGGATTCAACGAGGAATGATTGGCGGACGGTGGTGCGGCCGCCGGGCTTGGAGACGTCTTCGACGGCGACGTAGTCGCTGCGCCACGATTGCGGGGTGACGGTGCAGCGGACGTAGCCACGCTCGCGGTTGAAGAAGCGCACGCAGGGGTTCATCGCCTGAAGTTTTGCCGTCGCTTCGGGGTTGTCCTTGCCATTGCCGCCGCTGGTGATGCTGGTGCCGACGAATTCGGTGGCGACGACGGGGGTCTCTGGTTTTCGGTCATCGATGCGCAGGTCGTTGACCCAGTTGGAATGGATGTCGCCGGTGAGCACGATGGGGTTGGGGATGCGCCGGTCGGCCCAGAATCGGGCGATGGCCATGCGCTCGTGGGCGGCCCCGGGCCACTGGTCCATGGAGTAGATGGGCTCGGGATCCTTGGCGGTGCCCGGGAAGGCCACCAAGCCCATCATGACCTGCTGGGCGAGCACGTTCCAATGGGCCTGCGAGGCGATGAGGCTGCGGTCCATCCAGTTCCGCTGGTCGGCCCCGAGCAGGGAATTGCGGGGATCGAGGGCGGCGGCGTTGAGGGGCTTGTTGTTGTCGCCGTTGGGCTGGTCGGTGCGGTACTGGCGGGTGTCGAGCACCAGAAATTCGGCCAGGCGTCCAAAGCTGGCCTTGCGGTACAGGTGCAGGTTCGGGCCCTGGGGCATGCTGGCGGCCCGCAGCGGCATGGCCTCGTAGTAGGCCTGGTAGGCGGCGGCGCGCTGGATGAGGAAGTCGGCCGGGTTGACGGTGCTGACCTCGGAAATTCCGGCCGCATAGTTGTTGTCGAACTCGTGGTCGTCCCAGGTGACGAACCACGGGCATCGGCGATGCATTTCCTGCAGGTGCCTGTCGGAACGGTAGAGGGCGTGCCGGCCCCGGTAGTCCTCGAGGGTGCGGATCCGGGTCTTGGCCGGACCGGTGTGGCGGCGGACCTTGTTGTCCTTGGCAGGCCCTTCGTAGATGTAGTCGCCGAGGTGGAAGACCAGGTCGGGGTCGTCCTGCGCCATGCGCTCGTAGGCCGTGTAGTGGCCGTCTTCGTAATGCTGGCACGAGGCGAAGGCGAAGCGCAGCTCGCGGGGCAGCGACTCCGGGTCGGGCAGGGTGCGGGTGCGGCCGATGGGGCTGGTGGCACCGCCGGCTTGGAACCGGTACCAGTAGGGCCGCCCGGGCTTGAGGCCGCCGACCTCGATGTGCACGGAGTGGCCCAGTTGGGGCAGAGCGACCGTGGTGCCGCGCTGGACGATGCGCGACATGGCCTCGGTCTCCGAAACCTCCCAGCGGACGGGGATGCCCTCGGTGGTCAGTCCGTAGCCGGGTTCCAGCGGCTTGGGGCAGAGGCGCGTCCACAGCACCACGCCGTGGGCATCCGGATCCCCGGAGGCGACGCCCAACTGGAAGGGATCGGCCGCGAACGAGATCTTGGAGTCGGCGGTTCCTGAGGATCGCGCGGCGAGGGCCGGCAGCGCCGCCAAGGCCGCACCATAGGCGACGAAGAGGCGGCGGCTGAGTCCGCCTTCGTGACGGACGGCCTGGGGGAGACGTTCGAGCAGGGACATGGCCATCAAGTCCATTCGAGACGGTGCACGAAGGGGGTCAAGGGACTTCTGGGGTGTCACCGGAATGTCAATCTCTCCAGCCCAGGGAAGGATCGATGCGGGCCCCTCTGTGGGCGGACGGTTCATCGCAACCCTGGGGCCCGCATCACCGGCCGTGGCGCAAGGCCTCCAGCTCGCGCCGCAAGGGCAGCCAGTATTCCCGGTCACGCTCACGCTCGGCGGTTTCCTCGACTCGCAGCGCCTGCTCCAGATCCGCCGACTCTCCGCGGGCGGCGTAGGAAAGCAGTGGGCGTTTGGCGGACAGGCGGCGACACGCCGCAGGATGGCGTCGAGCGAGTTCCAGGAGCAGGTCCGGGGTGCGGAGTTCCAGGAACCAGAAGCGGACCTGCGCCGGTGTGGGCTGCGTCGGGTTCTCGAAATAGTGCGCTTCGACCAGGCGCCGGATCATCGGCCAATCCTTGTCACGCTGTGTCTTCTTGGCCTGGACCAGATCGGGCAAGGAAAGCAGGTCGACCTCTTCGCCAGTGGCCAGTTGGAGCGTGGTCCGACGTCGCCACAGGTTGGCGAACGGCTCCACGCCACGCATCCGGGACATGATGTCGACGCGCATGTCGAGGGCGTCGGGGTGTCGGCATCGGAAATGGACGGCGTGTCCGCGTCGGAGGTGTTTGAGGGCAAACGGCGGGACCGCGATGGGGTCGGCCTGCAGATCGGCGAGCGCCTTGCGCAAGCGCGTCAGGTTGGCGGTGTCCGCCAAGAGGACGAAATCCGCGTCGCGGCTAAACTCGGCCGCGCCGTAGAACACGCACGCCTGTCCGCCCATGAGGAGGGCGCGAACGCGCTGCGCGCGCATCGAAGAAAGGACTTTGCGTATCGGGTTCGGGATCAAGCGAGCCTCCCAGCGCGAGATAGGTTTGCCACAATTTCTCGCTTTCCAGCCAACGCTGTGCCGGGCTCAGCCGATACCACTCGGCCCATTCCCCGCCCACCAGATCTTCCGGCTGAATCACACCTTGAAGAATGCCAACTCCCGGCTCGCCTGTAAATCGCCGAACCCACCGATTCTGGGCGAAACCCATGTTTCGAACCATGTCCCTTTCCCGGGCGATGGGGCAGGATCGGCACCCCGAAAACCTGGATTGAGGACAGGATCTGAAATCCGGGCTCGTCGGATGAGCGGAGGGCTTGATGCTGGGGGCATGAATCCACCGGGATCGCTGGAGCCCTACCTGTTTTTCGGAGGACGTTGCGAAGAGGCCTTGGCGCTGTATCGCGAGGCTCTGGGCGCGGAGTTGGAGATGTTGATGCATTTCCGCCAAAGCCCGCAGCCCATCCCACCGGGAATGCTGCCCGCCGGGTTCGAGGACAAGGTGATGCACGCCAGCGTGCGCATCGGGGGCGCTCGCGTGCTGGCGTCGGACGGGTGCGAGGAGGGCGGTCGATTTGGCGGGTTCAGCCTGTCGGTGTCGTTGCCGGACGCCGAGGCGGTCCGCAGGGCCTTCGACGGATTGGCGGTGGGTGGTTCGGTGCAGACGCCCCTGGCTCCAACCTTCTGGTCTCCCCTCTACGGATCCGTGACCGACCCGTTCGGCGTCTCCTGGATGCTGTCGCTCGCGGCCACACCGGCAACTGCGTGAGTGCCGGATTCGGTCGATGACGGGCCGGCCCGTTCCGGGCCAACCTGCTGCGGGGCCTCCCGGGATCGTTGTTCCGGAACGGGGGATCCGATCGCTTCGACCACGACCGAATCCATGCCGTCTCCAGAATCCGTGCCGCCTGCCGTCCCCGCCGCGCTCGGGATGCCCGCCCTGGGCTTGGGCACCTGGAAGTTGCCCAAGCCGCAGACCCCAGCGGTGATCCGCGAGGCGGTGCGGCTGGGGTACCGTCACTTCGATTGCGCCTGCGACTATGGCAACGAGGCCGAGGTGGGGGCCGGGTTGGCGTCGGCGCTGCAAGAGGGGCTTTGCCGCCGCGACGACCTCTGGGTGACCTCCAAGCTGTGGAACACCTACCACGAGCCAAAGCAGGTGCGGGCGGCCTGCGAGCGGTCGTTGTGCGACTTGCGCCTGGACGTGCTCGATTTGTACCTCGTGCATTTCCCGATCGCGCTGGCCTACGTGCCCTTCGATGTGCGTTACCCGCCGGAATGGGTCTTCGACCCGGCGGCCGAGACGCCGGTGATGAAGCCCATCGAGGTGCCGTACGCCGACACCTGGGGGGCGATGGAAGAATTGCAGCGCGCCGGCCTGGTGAAGCGGATCGGTGTGAGCAACCTCAACGTCTCGATGCTGCGCGAGGTGCTGAACACGGCCTCCATCCGGCCGGCGGTGCATCAGTTTGAGGCGCATCCGTACCTGACCCAGGAGCGGCCGGTGCGCTTCTGCTAGTCGGAGGGCATCGCCGTGACGGCGTTCTCGCCGCTCGGGGCTCCGTCGTACGTGCCGCTGGGGATGGCCCGTCCCGACGAGTCGGTGCTCGGCGACCCGGTGGTGCGCGGCATCGCCGCGGCCGTGGTCCGCACGCCGGCCCAGGTGGTGCTGCGCTGGGGCGTGCAGCGCGGGTGTGCGGTCATCCCCAAGGCGCAGGATCCGGTGCACTTGGCCGAGAATGCGCGGATCTTCGGGTTCTCTCTCGGCGAGGCCCAGATGGCGGCCATCGATGCGCTGGACCGCCGCCGCCGGTTCAACGACCCGGGCGAGTTTTGCGAGAAGGCGTTCAACACCTTCTTCCCGATCTTCGATTGAAGCGCGCCCCCCCCTTGCGCCTCCGGGTGGCGGCGGCGGGGATCAGAAGAGGCTGGGCTGCTCGGGCAACACCTCGATGCAGCGGGGGTCGTCGATGCGGGCCTGGCCCACGATGGGGTCCACGCGGTGGCGGGTCCACTCGGCGTCGGGGCCCGGCCGGAGCAGCGACTGGAGCATGTCCACGGGCGTCCGCGGATCGAGCCAGAGCGCGGCCGACTCCGGGTCGAGGCAGGCGGGCATCCGGTCGTGGATGGGGGCGACGACCGCGTTCGGGGCGGTGGTGATGACGGTGAAGGTCTCGAGCGGCGTGGCCCGACCCGGGGCGAGCCACCACTCCCAGAGGCCCGCCATGAGGAAGACCTCACCGCCAGATCGGGTGAACCGCCAGGGCTGCCTGGATCGTCCGAGCACCTGCCACTCGTAGAACCCGTCGGCGAGAACCAGGCAGCGTCGATCTCGGAAGGCATCCCGGAAGGCGGGTTTGCCTGCGAGGGTCTCGGCGCGGGCGTTGACCAGCGGGCCCGCGGTCGCCCCGGCGGCACCGCCTCCGCCGTCGCCCCGGGACCATCGCGGCACCAGGCCCCAGCGCAGCTCGTCCACGGCCAGACCGGCGGTCGTGCGACGGATCACCGAGGCGCGCTGGGTCGGCGCGATGTTGTACCTGGCCCGGGCCCGGTGACCGACCCGCTCGGAGCCCACGCGCACCTCGGATTGCTCCCGAGCCAGACTGTACCGGCCGCACATGCGGGCCACGGTGACGGGCCGGCAGACCGGGTCAAGATCGCGGGCCAAGTCACAGACTTGTAACCTGGACGACACGAAGCGACCATTCATGGCGTGTTAGGACCAGTGCGAGTTATGCCAAAGATACTCGTCGTCGACGACGAACCCGATGCGCTGGAGGTCCTGGGATTCAATCTCAAGAACGCCGGATACGAGGTCACGACGGCCGATGATGGCGATTCGGCCCTCAAAAAGGCCCGGCAGCAGATCCCCGACCTGATCCTCCTGGACCTGATGCTGCCCGAGGTCGACGGCCTGGAGGTGTGCAAACTCCTGCGGCGCGACCCGGCCACCAGCGGCATCCCGATCATCATGGTGACGGCCAAGGCGGCCGAGATCGACCGTGTGGTGGGCCTGGAATTGGGAGCCGACGACTACGTCACCAAGCCCTTCAGCCCGCGCGAACTCATCCTGCGCATCCGCAACCTGCTCAAGCGGCGCAGCGAGACCGAGGAGGAGAAGCCGCAGACGATGCAGTTCGGCGACCTGGTGATCGACATCCCTCGTCACCTCGTGAGCGTCGCCGGCCAGCGCATCGGCCTCACGGCCACCGAGTTCAAGCTGCTCATCGTGCTGGCCCAGCGCCGGGGGCGGGTCCAGAGCCGCGAGGCCCTGCTGCGCGACGTGTGGGAATACGACAATCTCATCGACACCCGCACGGTCGACACCCACATGCGCCGCCTGCGCGAGAAGCTGGGCACGGGCGCCCAGTACCTGGATACCGTCCGGGGTGTGGGTTACCGCTTCATGGAGGCCTGAGGCTCGAATGCCAGCGATCTCCCCGTCAGTCGCCGCGATCCTCGGAGCCGGGGTGTCGGCAGCGGTCGTGGCCATGGCCCTCCGGTCGCGGGCGCGCCGGCAGGCCCGGGAGGCCGCCACGCTGCGCGAGGAGCTGGCCCGCGAACGCTCGAGCCGGGCCGAGTCGCAGGCCGCCGAGAACGCGCGCCAGCAGGCGCTCTTCGAGAACATGCTCGAGGGGGTGTTGCTGCTCGACGGTGGCGGCCGGGTGCAGTTCACCAACACCGCCTGCCGCCGGTTCTTCGACCTCGAGGCCGACGTGCGGGGGCGCACCCTGCTCGAGGCCTTCCGCTGCAACGAGCTGTCGGCCGTGGCCGTCGAGGCCGCACGGGCCGGCCGGGTCAACGGCCGGGAGATCGAGCTGGACGGCGGGGAAGAGGCCCGTCTGCTGCAGGTCAACGCGGTGGCGCTGGCGGGTCCGGAGGGACGCTCGGACGGCATCCTCATGGTCCTTCACGACGCGACCCGGCTGCGGCAGCTCGAGAGCACCCGCCGGGACTTCGTGGCCAACGTCAGCCATGAGCTGCGCACGCCCCTCTCGCTGATCAAGGGCTCGGTCGAGACGCTGCTCGACGGGGCGGCTTCGCAGCCGGCCGTCGCGAGCCGGTTCCTCGACATCATCGACCGGCACTGCGACCGGCTCACCTTCCTGATCGAGGACCTGCTCACGCTCTCCCGGCTGGAGTCCGGCCAGTTGGCCATCAATTTCGACACGGTGCCCCTGAACGGCCACGTGTCGGAGGTGTTCGACGACTTCCACCGCAAGGCGGCCGAGCGGGGCGTCCGGCTGCTCAACGAGGTGCCCGAGGGATTGCGTGCCCGGGCCGATTCGGACCGGCTCGACCAGGTGCTCTCGAACCTCATCGACAACGCCATCAAGTACGGGCGGCCGGGGGGGTCCGTCCGGGTCGAGGCCCGCGAGGGCGAGCCGGGCGAATGGATCGAGATGGCCGTGGTGGACGACGGGCCGGGCATTCCCACCGAGGCGGCCGAACGGGTGTTCGAGCGGTTCTACCGGGTCGACACGGCCCGGTCCCGGGAGCAGGGCGGTACCGGCCTGGGCCTGAGCATCGTCAAGCACATCATCCAGGCCCATGGCGGCGAGGTGCGGCTGGAGACCGCGCCGGGCAAGGGCGCGGCCTTCCGCTTCACGCTGCCGGCGGTGCCGCCGCCGCCCACGGGCAAGTGATCCCCGGGGGCGCGCGCGGTCGGTTCGGCCGGCGGCCTGGCCAGGTCGAGGCGACCGGTGGGAGCGGGGCGCCTTCGGCGAGGGCCCCGGCCGGACCCGGGTTCACACGTCCCCGACACGGTGCGACAGGACCCATCCCGCCGTCATGCCTGCGCGCCGCGCCGGTGGTTCGTCCCGGGGGCTTATCACGTGACTCCCGGGCCCATCCACGGTAGGGCTTGGTCCGCCATGCCCGACCCGATCGACGAGCCGTCGTCGCAGCCCCTGGTCTTCGACAGCCACCTCGACCTCTCTATGAACGCCATGGAGTGGAACCGTGACCTCACCCGGTCGCTGGAGCACATCCGCCGCCGCGAGCAGCACCTGCGCGACCAGCCCGACCGGGGCAATGGCATCGTGTGCTTCCCAGAGATGCGGCGTGGCAACATGGGCCTCTGCGTGGCCACGCAAATCGCCCGTTCGGTGGACCGCTTCAGCCGCATGCCCGGCTGGAGCAGCCCCGCGCAGGCGTGGGCCCAAACCCAGGGACAGTTGGCCTGGTACCGCGAGATGGAGTCCGCCGGCGAGTTGCGCTGCATCACCGACCTGGCCGGCCTGGAGGCGCACCTGGACGATTGGCGGAGTCCATCGGGAGACCGCAAACCCATCGGGTACATCCTGAGCCTGGAGGGCGCCGATTCGCTCCACACCCCGGCCCACCTTGAGCGGGCCGTGGCCAATGGCCTGCGGGCCGTCGGGCTGACCCACTACGGTCCCGGCCGCTGCGGCGCGGGCACCGACGACGAGGGCCCCCTGACCGCCTACGGGCGCGAGCTGCTGGCCGAGGTCGGGCGCCTCGGGCTCATCCTCGACGTCACCCACCTGAGCGACGAGTCCTTCCGCGACGCGCTCGACCGGTTCTCCGGGCCGGTGTGGGCCAGCCACTCCAACTGTCGCGCCCTGGCCGACTGGAACCGGCAGTTCACCGACGACCAGATCCGGGAACTGGTCCGCCGGGACGCGGTCATCGGGGTGGCCGTCGATGCGATCATGCTGGTCCACGGCTGGCGGCACCACCGTTCCAAGCCGCGGGACTTCGGGCTGAGCCTCGAGCGCCTGGCCGATCACATCGACCACATCTGCCAGCTGGCCGGCGATGTCCGGCATGTCGGCATCGGCACGGACGCCGACGGCGGGTTCGGCACCGAGCAGATGCCGGTGGACCTCGGCTCGATCGCCGACATCCAGCGGCTCGGGCCGATCCTCGCCCTGCGCGGCTACTCGGCCGACGACATCGACGCGATCTTCCACGGCAACTTCCTGGCCTTCCTGCGTCGCGTGTGGCGGTAGCCGGGGTGGGCCGGGGGGGCGCGCGCCGAGGTGGCGGGTCGGGTTGTGTCAAAAGTGAGGACCGACCCCTTCGGGGATGGATCTCGCGTTGAGTTTCAAGGCGTGAACCGGCTCACTAGGGGTTTCGATGATCCTGCCGCGCATTTCCATCCAGAGGCCGATCCTGGCCTGGATGATGAACCTGGTGCTGGTGCTCTTCGGCCTGATCGGGCTGTCCCGGCTGCCGGTGCGCGAGCTGCCCGACATCGACCCGCCCATCGTCTCGGTGACCACGGTGTTCCCGGGGGCCAACGCGCAGGTGGTCGAGACGGAGGTCACCGAGCGGCTCGAGGAGGCCGTCAACAACATCGAGGGGATCAAGACGCTGCGCAGCGAGAGCCGCGAGGGCGTGAGCAACATCTCGGTGGAGTTCGACCTCTCGCGCGACATCGACACCTCGGCCCAGGACGTGCGCGACCGGGTGTCCCGCGTGCGTGGGGCGCTGCCGCGCGACATCCGCGAGCCCATCGTGTCCAAGCAGGACTCCGACGCGCAGCCCATCCTGTGGATCTCCCTCAACAGCGACCGGTACTCGCCGCTGGAGATGACCACGCTGGCCGAGCGCCAGATCAAGCCGAGGCTCCAGGGCGTGGCGGGCGTGTCGTCGATCACCATCGGCGGCGAGAAGCGCTACGCCATGCGCCTGTGGCTCGACTCGGCCCGCATGGCCGCCCGCAAGGTCACCGTGCTCGACGTGCAGCAGGCGCTGCGGCAGCAGAACATCGAGCTGCCCAGCGGCCGCGTGGAGAACCTCGACCGCGAGATGACCATCCAGACGCGGGGCGAGATGAAGTCGGCCGCGGAGTTCAACAACCTCGTGCTCCGCGCCGAGGGGGCCAACCTCGTGCGGCTCAAGGACGTGGGCCGCGCCGAGGACGGCGTCTCCGACTACCGCACCATCGCCCGCGCCGTCGGCAATCCGTGCATCTTCCTGGGCATCGTCAAGCAGGCCAAGGCCAACACGTTGAAGGTGGCCCAGTCCATCCGCTCCGAGGTCGCCGCGATCGGGCCCACGCTGCCCGAGGGCATCACCATGCGGGTCAACTACGACTCGAGCATCTATGTCGAGAAGGCCATCTCCGAGGTCTGGGACACGCTGGCCATCGCCTTCGGGTTGGTGGTGCTCATCATCTTCGTCTTCCTGCGCGACCTGCGGGCGACGGTCATCCCGACGGTGGCCATCCCGGTCTCCATCATCGGCACCTTCGCCGCGCTGCACTTCATGGGCTACTCGGTGAACATCCTCACGATGCTGGCGCTGGTGCTGGTGATCGGCATCGTGGTCGACGACGCCATCGTGGTGCTCGAGGCCATCTACCGGCACATCGAGGAGGGCATGAAGCCCCTGGCCGCGGCCTTCAAGGCCATGGAGGAGATCAGCTTCGCGGTCATCGCCATCACGCTCTCGCTGGTGGCCGTCTTCACGCCGCTGGCCTTCCAGAAGAGCACCACCGGCCGGCTCTTCGTGGAGTTCGCCGTGGCGGTCTCGGTCTCGGTCATCATCTCGGCCTTCGTCGCGCTGACGCTCTCGCCGGCCATCGCTGCCCGCGTGCTCAAGCCCATCCACGGCCGCAAGGCCACCGGGCTCTTCGCGGTGTTCGAGGCGGTGCTCGATGCGGTGAGCCGGGGCTACCTGGGCTCCCTGCGCAGGGCGCTGCGGCACCGGTTCCTCTCGGTGCTGGTGACCCTGGGGACGGTGGCCCTGATGGTTTTCGCCTACCGGGGCCTCGACAAGGACTTCCTGCCTCAGGAGGACAAGAGCCGAATGTTCGCCATCGTGCTGACGCCGAACGGCTCCACCAGCGAGTTCACCGACCGCCAGCTCCGCAAGGCCGAGGCCATCGTGGCCGGCGTGCCCGAGGTGCAGAGCTACGGGGCCATCGTGGCCCCAGGCTTCAGCGGCCCTGGCCAGGCCTCCTTCGGCATCGTCTTCGTGAGCTTCAAGGACCGGTCCGAGCGGGCCCGCTCCACGCAGGAGATCGTCAACGGGCCCGGCGGCATCGCCCAGCGCTTCTTCGCCGAGGTCGAGGGCGGCTTCGCCATCGCCAACCTGCCCAAGGCCATCGAGGTGAGCTTCAACAGCTCGCCCTTCGAGCTGGTGGTTCAGAACCAGGACCTCGACACCCTCAACCAGACGGTGCAGGCCCTCTCGGCGCGCATCGGCTCGCTCACCAACGAGACGGGGCAGCCGCTGCTCAAGAACCTCCGCGTCAGCTACGAGGTGGACAAGCCCGAGCTACGCCTTTCGGTCGACCGCAGCCGCGCCGCGGCCCTGGGCGTCACCATCGAGGACATCTCCCGCACGCTGCAGATCCTCTTCGGCGGCCTCGACCTGAGCCGGCTCAAGGTGGGCGGCAAGGAGTACGAGGTCATCGCCCAGCTCGAGCGCGCCTCCCGGCTCACGCCGCAGGAGCTCGACACGGTCTACGTGCGCAACCGCGCCGGCGACCTCATCCAGCTCAGCGCGGTGGTCACCCGCACCGCCGGCGCGGCCCCGAACTCCATCAGCCACTATGGGCGGCTCCGCAGCGCCAGCATCACGGCCTCGCCCGGCGGCGTGCCCATCGGCGTGGTGGTCGAGCGGGTGCAGCCGCTCCTGGTCGACCTGCCGGCGGGCACCCTGCATGCCTGGGAGGGCGAGGCGAAGAACCTCGCCGACAGCACGGACGAGATCTGGTGGGTGCTCGGCCTCGCGGCGGTGATCGTGTACATGACGCTGGCGGCCCAGTTCGAGAGCCTGATCCACCCGTTCACGGTGATGCTCGCGCTGCCGCTGGCGGCCGTGGGGGCCTTCGGGCTGCTCTGGGTGCTGGCCTTCCTCGGGAAGACCGGGGTGATCCCGGTCATCCCGTCGATGAACATCAACCTCTTCAGCCAGATCGGCCTCGTGCTGCTCATCGGCCTGGTGACCAAGAACTCCATCCTGCTGGTCGAGTACGCCAACCAGCGCGCCCGGGAGGGCATCGACCCGATGACCGCCATGATGGAAGCCGGCCGGGTCCGCCTGCGGCCCATCCTCATGACGGCCTTCTCGACGGTCGCGGGCATCCTGCCCATCGCCATCGGGTTCGGCGCGGGCGCCGAGAGCCGCCGGCCGATGGGTGTGGCCGTGGTGGGTGGCATGCTGACCAGCACCTTCCTGACGCTCTACGTGATCCCGGTGGTGTACGTGCTGCTGGACCGCTGGTTCCCGACCCGGGCGGCGCGATCCGCCGAGGACACGGCAGCGACCCCGACCCCGCAACCTGCCGCCGCCCACTGAGGCCATGAACCCGCCCGCGACCTCTTTCCGTCCCGCCGCCCCCGGTCCCTGGGCATGGGCCCGCCGGTCGGTCCTCGTGCTGGGGCTGCTCGCCCTGGGCTGTCAGGGGCCGCAGGCGATTGTCCGGCCGACCCCGCCGGCGTCCGCATCGGTCTTCCGACCGGAGAAGCTCTCGGCCATCGACGCGGCCATCCTGCAGGCCGTCGCCTCCAACCGCTGTCCCGGCGGGGTGTTCTGGCTGGAGCGCCACGGGGCCGTCTACTCCAGGGCCTACGGCCGACGCGCGGTCGAGCCCGCCCCGGAATCCGCGACCGTGGACACGATCTACGACGCCGCCTCGCTCACCAAGGTGCTGGCCACGGCCCCGGCGGTGGCCCTGCTGATCGAGCGGGGTCAGGTCGACCCCGACCAACCCCTGGCCCGTTACCTTCCGGCCTTCGGCACCCGCGGCAAGGAGGTCATCACGGTGCGGCAGGTGCTCACCCACACCTCGGGCCTGCGCCCCGGGTTGGGCGGCGGATCCTGGAGCGGCTCCGACAAGGCCCTCGAGCTGGCCTGCGATGAGACGCCGACCCATCCGCCGGACACGAAGTTCGTCTACTCGGACATCAACTTCATCCTGCTGGGCAAGCTGGTCGAAAAGGTCTCGGGCCAGTCGCTGGACGCCTTCTGCGATCAGCGTCTGTACCGTCCCCTGAAGATGAGGGACACCGGCTATCGTCCGCTGACCCGGGGCCTGCCATGGGCGCGCATCGCGCCCACCGAATGCCGGGGCGGCGGCGACGGGTGTTTCCGGGGCGAGGTGCACGACCCCACCGCCCGCCGGATGGGCGGGGTGGCCGGGCATGCGGGTCTCTTCACCACGGCCTCCGACGTGGCCCGGTTCTGCCGGATGATGGACGCCGGCGGCATCCTCGATGGCGTGCGGGTGATGCGTCCGGAGACCGTCGCTCGCATGATCGCCGTGCAGACCCCGGCCCACCTGCCCAAGCGCGGCCTGGGCTGGGACATCGATTCGCCCTATGCCGGCCCCCGCGGATCCCTCTTCCCGGTCGGCTCCTTCGGGCATTCGGGCTGGACCGGCACCTCCCTCTGGCAGGATCCGAAGAGCCGTTCCTGGGTGATCTTCCTGAGCAACCGGAACCACCCCAGCGAGGAGGGCAACATCCTGGCCCTGCGCCGCCAACTCGGCACCCTCGCGGCCGAGTCGCTGGTGGGCGTGGAGTTCGGGGCGTTGAGGTAGGGTGATCCCCTCCGGAGGCCGGGTTCCGCCGGGCTTCAACTCCACCCTTGACCGTGGGCGAGCCGCGGCGCGTCATTGCCAACGAATCTCCAGACCGTGTTGCCATGATCCCTGCCTACCGCGCCGCGCATGCCCGAAAGGGCTTCACCCTGATCGAGCTGCTGGTGGTCATCGCCATCATCGCCATCCTCGCCGGGATGCTCCTGCCGGCGCTGGCCAAGGCGAAGGCCAAGGCCAACTCGATCAAGTGCATCAACAACGCCAAGTCGCTGAGCCTGTCGACGTTCATGTACCTGTCCGACCACGGGAAGCCCGTTCCCTACAACGGTGCGGCGACGGCCAACATGGACAACGCCCTGTGGGTGACGGTGCTCGCGACCAACTATGGCGGCATCAATGCGGCGCGCATCTGCCCCTCGGCACCGCCCGCCCCGACGAAGGCCAAGCGCCGTCATCCCAGCAGTGGCTCGCTCAACCAGACCTGGCTCTGGACCGGTTCCAAGGGCGTCGACTACGAGGCCAGCTACACCTTCAACGGCTGGTTCTACGGCGACGATGATCCCTATTTCAGCACCCCGGATCAGCGGGTGAAGAAGTTCCGCAACGAGGCCGACTGCCCGACCCCCGCCACCACGCCGGTGGTCGCCGACAGCAACTGGATCGACACCTGGCCCCAGCCCAACGACCCGCCGGCCCGGAACCTCTTCACCGGCGACGACTTTGCCGGAGCCATGGTCCGCCTGACGCTGCCCCGGCACGGGAGCGCGACCTGGGGCCGCAACCAGGTCTTCAACCCGAAGGACAACCTGCCCGGCGCGATCAACGCGGGCTTCGTGGACGGTCATGCCGAGCTGGTCCGCCTCGAGCGCCTCTGGAGCCTGGACTGGCACAAGAACTGGGTGCCGCCCGCCAAGCGTCCCGGCAAGTGAGCCGGACGCGCGTCCGTCGTCGCCGAGGCGGCGGTCCCGATGTTGCCGAATGGCGTCACGCGATCGTGGGTTGAGCGTTTGGGCGGGTCCGTTCAGGCTGGCCGGATGATCGCTTCATGGGGAGGCCTCGCTGGCGGATGTGGATGGGTCGGGCCTTTGGGTCCGGTCCTGGCGCTGGCCGGACGGTCGATGGACCGGTGGTCGCGGTCGCTCCGGGGCGTTCTGGCGGTGCTCGCCATGCTGGCGGTCGACTGGGTCGGCCCGGTCGCCGCGGCCGGCCCGGAGCCTACCCTCCGGGCCCTTCCCCAGGCCCATTCCCACAACGACTACGAGCAGAAGCGGCCGCTGCTTGAGGCCCTCGACCACGGGTTCTGCAGCGTCGAGGCCGACGTCTATCTGGTCGAGGGCCGGCTGTGGGTGGCCCATGACCGCAAGGACCTGAAGCCCGAGCGCACGCTCAAGTCGCTCTACCTCGACCCGTTGGCCGAGCGCGTGCGGAACCGGACCGGGATCTTCGCCGACCCCAAGGCCCGCCTGATGCTGCTGGTGGACGTGAAGGGGCAGGGCGCCCAAGTGTATGAGCGGCTGAAGACCGAGTTGGCCCCCTACGCGCCCATGCTGACCCGGTTCCGGGATTCCGGCGTGGTCACCGGCGCGGTCACGGTGGTGCTCAGCGGCGACCGGGCTTGGGATCTGGCCCGGGCCGACCGCGACCGCTGGTGCGCGCTGGACGGCCGCATGAGCGACCTGACCAATGCCGCCCCGGCCGGGGTTGCCGCAGGAGGCAACGCACCCGTGGCGCTGGTCCCGCTGGTCAGCGAGAGTTGGCGCGCGCTCTTCCGCTGGGACGGCGACGGGGAGATGCCCGCGCCGGAGAAGGCGCGGTTGCAGGGGTTGGTGAGCCTGGCCCATGCGCAGGGCCGGAAGATCCGTTTCTGGGCGCTGCCCGATCGGCCCGCCGCCTGGAAGGTCTGCCAGGAGGCGGGCGTGGACCTGATCAACACCGACAAGATCCCGGTGCTGGCGGCGTTCCTGCGCGGGGAACCCTTGCCTCCGGGCAAGCCTCCGATCGCCGACGAAAACTGACGGGACGGCCGGAACCGCAACCCTGGTGGCACACCGGCCGATGGCTAGGCCAGGCGCCCGGCCTCAGCACGCGCCCAACGGTCGGCTTCCAGGATCTGCTCCAGGCCCGGTTGATCCACCGTCCGGTGGGCATCCATGACCTGCATGACCAGCCGGGCGATGCCGCTGAAGCCGAGTTGGCGGGCGCAGAACCGCTCCACCGCCACCTCGTTGGCGGCATTGAGCACCGCCGGCAGCGTGCCGCCGACCTCGCCGGCGCGGCGGGCCAGGCCCAGGGCCGGAAACCGGTCGGTGTCGGGCTCCTCGAAGGTGAGCTGGCCGATCCGGGCGAAGTTCGTCTGGACCCGGTCGCTGTCGATCCGGTCGGGATAGAGCAGCGCATACTGGATGGGCAGGCACATGTCCGGCGTGGACAACTGCGCGATGATGGAGCCGTCCACGTACTCCACCATGGAGTGCACCACGCTCTGGGGGTGGACCACCACGCGGACCCGCGGCATCCCGATGTCGAAGAGCCACCGGGCCTCGATCATCTCGAGCCCCTTGTTGAAGAGGGTGGCCGAATCGATGGTGATCTTGCGCCCCATGACCCAGGAGGGGTGCTTCAGCGCCTGCTCGACGGTGACCGCCTCGAGGGTCTCCCTGGGCCATTTCGCCGCGTCGCGGAAGGGTCCGCCCGAGGCCGTGAGCCACAGGGCGCGCACCGAGGCGGCGGGCTTGCCGTCGAGGCACTGGAAGATGGCCGAATGCTCGCTGTCCACCGCCAGCACCCGCACCCCGTGGGCCCGGGCCTCGCGCATCACCGTCTCGCCGGCCATGACAAGGATCTCCTTCGAGGCCACGGCGATGTCCTTGCCGGCCCGGAGGGCGGCCAGGGCGGGCTCCAGGCCGGCCGTGCCGACGATGGCGATGAGCACGATGTCCGCCTCGGGCATCGTCGCCAGGCGGACCAGGGCCTCCGGCCCGGCCAGCACCTCGGTCGTCCCGTCCAGCGCCGAGCGCACGGTTGCGGCCTTGCCCGTGTCGTGGATCGAGGCCAGCCGTGGACGGTGCCGCCGGCACTGTCCGACCAGGAGGTCGGCATTGCCGCCGGCGGCCAATCCCACGAGCTGGAGCCGGCCCGGCTGGTCCTCCACCACCTTGAGGGTGCTGGTGCCGATCGAACCGGTGCTCCCGAGCAGGACGACGCGCTTCATGTGTCGGACCAGTTTGGGGGAGCCGCCCTCCCTGCGGCAAGAGCACCGACAGGGGCGCATGGCGTGCCTGCCCTGCTGCCGCCCGTCCCGCGAGATGCGTTGAAACCTTGGACTCGCCTTGACGGTCATCGCGGGGGTAACTTCGGAAGCCGACTCGGTGAAGAGATTGTCCGACTTGGGCGTCGTTGAGCGCATGCCCGGTGCGACAAGGCTCCCGAACCCGTCATCCAACCGTCCAACAGAATGGAAACGAAGCAGATCTGGTCCCGTGCCGCGCGCCGCGTCGGTGGTCTCCTCGCGGCGCTCGCCCTCGGGGCCCCCGCCACCCATGCCGCCCCGGAACTCAAGGCGGTGTCCCTGGACGATTGCCTGAAGCTGTCCCTCCAGAAGAACCTCGACATCCGGATCGCCTACTTCAATCCCCGCCAGTCGCTCAGCCAGTATCGCCAGACCTTCGCCGGATACGATCCGACCTTCACGACGTCGGCCCGCCAGAACTTCCGCACCAGCGCCGGCGTGGGCAATCCCGGCGACTTCATCCCGCCCGGTGGCGAATCCTGGGCCGAGAGCTACAGCCTCGGCTTCCAGGGCCTGGCACCCACGGAGACGGGCCTGCGCTACTCGCTCCAGAGCGGCATGGTTCGCAACAACAACGTCTTCTTCGCCACCCCGACCCGGCCGGAGATCAACTCGGGCTTCTTCTACAGCCCCTTCGCCAGCCTCGACCTCACCCAGCCGCTCTTGCGTGACTTCTGGATCGACTCCACCCGGATGATGGTGCAGGTCAACAAGCTGGGCATCGGCCGCTCCGAGCAGGGGGCCCGCCGGCAGGTGATCACCGTCGTGGCCCAGGTGGCCCTTGCCTACCACGACCTCATCGCGGCCCGGGAGAACGTGCGGGTGCAGAGCAAGGCAGTCGAGACGGCCGAGCGCCGGCTCGCCGAGCAGAAGAAGCGCGTCGAGGTCGGTGCGCTTGCCCCCCTCGACGAGAAGCAGTCCGAGGCCGAGGTCTACCGGGCCAAGGCCGACCTGCTCCAGAGCGAGGCGCGCCTGGGCGATGCCTCCACCAACCTGCGCAACCTCATCAACGACGACCTCGGCGGCTGGGACAACGTGCTGCTCAACCCCACGCTCCAGCTCACGGCCGAACCCGTCGCCTTCGACAAGAAGGACAGCTGGCACAAGGCGCTGACCCTCTCGCCGGACATCGTCGACGCCCGGCTGCAGCTCGACTCGCAGAAGGTCCGGCTCAAGTTCACCAAGAACCAGCTCTTCCCGCAGCTCGACCTGCTGGGCGGGTATGGTGTCATTGGTGCCGAGCCCGAGTTCGGTGCGTCCCTCAACGACCTCTCCACCCGCAAGCTGCCCAACCACTACGCCGGCCTCCGCCTGAGCTTCCCGCTCAGCAACCGCAATGCCCGGGAGACCCACAAGCAGAACAAGCTCGAGCAGGAGCGCCTGCTGTTGAGCTACAAGCGCATCGAGCAGAACCTCATGCGCGACATCGACATCTCCATCCGCTCGGCCAGGACCTCCTTCGAGCGGGTCAACGCCGCCCGCAAGCAGCGTGAGTTCGCCGCCCAGGCCCTGGATGCCGAGGAGAAGAAGCTCGCCAACGGCAAGAGCACGGCCTTCCAGGTCCTCCAGATCCAGCGCGACCTGACCAGCGCCGAGGCCAGCGAGATCAATGCACTCTCCGACTACAACAAGGAGTTGTACCGGCTCTCCCAGGCCGAGGGCGACATCCTGAACAAGCTCGGCATCGTGCTCGACATCCGCTGAGGGGCCTCCTTCGGCCCCCGGTCGGATCCATTGAGGTCCCTTTGCGTGCCTCCTGGGCCCGTCAGGCCGCGTTCGGGCTTCCCTCAGGCTTGCCGGACCCTCGGGCTTGACCTACCAGATCCGCGTCCATGATACGCCTCCTCCAGCTCGGGTTCCTCGCCATCGTCCTCCTCGCGTCCCCGGTCCCCGGCCTCCGGGCCCAGGCCGCCAAGCCCGTGTTCGACGAGGCGTTCTCGACGGCGAAGGTTGGCGAGGTGCCCGAATCGTTCATGGTGCTGGATGGCCAGTTCGCGGTCCGCGAGGAGGAGGGCAACCGGTTCCTGGAATTGCCCGGGGCCCCGCTCGAGTCGTTCGGCGTGCTCTTCGGGCCCAACCAGGCCGACGGTCTCGAGGCGACCGCCCGGATCCTCGGCACCAAGAGCGGCCGCAAGTTCCCGACCTTCGCCCTTGGCCTCAATGGCGTCGGCGGCTACAAGGTGCGCGTGGCTCCGGCCAAGAACGCCCTCGAGCTGGTGAAGGGAGACGACATCCAGGCCACTGTTCCCTTCAAGTGGAACAGCGGCCAGTGGACCCGTCTCCGCCTGAGCGTGAAGACCCAGGGTTCCGGGGTGCGCATCACCGCCAAGGCCTGGCAGGGCGACGAGGAGCCGAAGGAGGCCCAACTGCAGCATGACGAGCCGTCCAAGCTGCCCCCGGGCAAGGCCGGCGTCTGGGGCATGCCCTTCGCGGGCACACCGATCCGCTTCGACGACCTGCGGATCACGGCTGTGCCTTGACCGGTCGCGGTCGTGCCATGGGTCATCCGATGGGACCGTTGGATGCGGGCGTTTCGAGGGATTTCGCCAACCCATGTTCGACGGGTTGGCATTCGATGGAGTGGGGGTGCCCAAGCCCTGTTGATCCGGGTGAACCTGCAGTGGTCTTGGGGCGGATAAGCCGCTCGCCGTGCGCTGTGCGGGGGGTTTCCGGATTGTTTCCGGGCCCAGCGTTCCTTCCTGACAATCCGGCATTGCTCCTTCGCTTCAGACCACCGAAAAAGAGGCATGGATTCCTCGATTCGATCGGCCCGATCCCGGGTCGCCTGGACCTGCCTGAGCGCCGCACTCATCGCAGGGGGCGCGCTCGACGCTTCGGCCGCGGCTCCGGCGGGTTCTCTTGGGACCTCCAAGATCTCCAATCGCGAGACCGTGGGTCAACAGGGCGGCGGGCGTTCGGTCACCCCGGTCAACCAGACGCTCACGCCTCTGGGGCGACAAATCGCACTGACCGGACTGCGTCCGCAGGCGATGGCGCTGTCACCCGACGGTTCCCGGTTGCTGGTCTCGGGCAAGACCAGCGAGTTGCTCGTGCTGAGTCCGGTGACCGGCGAGATCCTGCAGCGGGTGGCCCTGCCGTCGGAGCAGGTGAACGAGCCGCAACCTGCCGTGCCCTCGGCCAACATCCTCAAGCCGGATGCCAAGGGGCAGGTGAGCTACACGGGCCTGATGTACTCCCCCGACGGGAAGCGGGTCCTCCTGAGCAACGTCAACGGCAGCCTGAAGGTGTTCCGCGTGGACGCCGACGGTTCGCTGGCGCCCTCGCATTCCTTTCCCTTGCCCCGTGCCGACGCCCCGCGCCGCAAGGAGGAGATCCCGGCCGGGCTGGCCTTCAGCGCGGATGGCCACCGCCTCTACGTGTGCGCCAACCTGTCGAACCGCCTGCTCGAACTCGATGCGGAGTCGGGCAAGGTCCTGCGCGAGTTCCGCGTTGGGGTCGCCCCGTATGAGGTCGTGCTGGTGGGCGACACGGCCTACGTCAGCAACTGGGGCGGGCGTCGCCCCGGTCCCGACGACCTGAGCGGACCCGCCGGTCGCGGCACCACCGTCCGGGTCGACCCGGTCCGCCACATCGCCAGCGAGGGCTCGGTCTCCATCATCGACCTGAAGGCCCCGGCGGAC
>VHCX01000048.1 GCA_016871615.1 Verrucomicrobiota bacterium | reverse complement strand
CTTGGCCGCTGTTGGCCGCCTCGCTGCCATTCCTTTGGGTGGGTTTGGCCCTGACGGTCGGGCGCCTCCGGTCGATGGGGCGCTCGGCGGCCTGGGCGCTGTTGTTCTTCGTCCCGTTCCTCAAGTTCCTGATGGCCCTGGTCCTGATGGTCGCACCCGAGGCGCGTCCCGGGGTTCCCCGGGAAAGCCCGGAGCCGATCCCGGGAACCTCCCGATGGTTCGCGTGGATCCCGTCGAGTCGCTGGGGGGCGGCGGCGATGGGGGCGATCGTTTCGGCCTTGTTCGGGGCTGTTTCGGTGTTCCTGATCGCCAATCGCCTGGAGGCCTATGGTTGGTCCCTGTTCGTCGCGTTGCCGACCCTGCTGGGGTTCCTCACCACCCTCATCCACAACCATCATGGAGTCCGGAATCCCGCCGAGTCGTTCCTGGTGGTCGTGGCTTCCCTGGCGCTGCTCGGTGGGCTGCTGATGGTCATGGCCATCGAGGGATTGATCTGCCTGCTGATGGCCTCCCCCATCGCCGTGATCGAGGCGGTCGTCGGGAGTTCGCTTGCGCAGGTGATCCTCGCCCAACGCCGGGCGCACCGGCTCGCGCGCGGGCGTCTGTTCAGCGCGGGTTTCCTGCTGCTGCCCCTGGCAACGGCGGTCGAACTGGCCGTCCGGCCGCCGCCGGAGGTCCGGCCGGTGAGCACCGAGGTGACCATCGCCGCGCCGCCGGAGGTGGTCTGGAGCCATGTCGTCTCGTTCTCGGACCTGCCGCCGCCGACCGATTGGATCTTCCGCACGGGCATCGCCTACCCGATCCGGGCCCGCCTCGAGGGCCGGGGTGTCGGCGCGGTGCGTTACTGCGAATTCTCCACCGGACCGTTCGTGGAGCCGATCGAGGTTTGGGACGAGCCGAGGCGGTTGGCGTTCTCGGTGACCGCCTACCCCGCACCGATGGAGGAGTGGACCCCCTACCGCCACATCCACCCCCCTCACCTCGATGGTTTCCTCGTGTCCCGTCGTGGTCAGTTTGAACTGTTCCCCACGGCGACCGGCGGGACCCGCCTGGTCGGCACCACCTGGTACCAGCATGGCCTGTCGCCCGACGTCTACTGGCGTCTCTGGTCCGATGCCATCCTCCACCGCATCCACGCCCGGGTGCTGGAGCACATCCGCACGCTCGCCGAGGCCGAACCGCGGCGGTCCTGAGCCGGAGGCGCCTTTTCCGTGGCGAAAGTCCGGGCCGCGCCGATAGTCGGTCCGAGCCGACATGCCCACCACCCCTTCCGACCCGGCCTCCGCCACCGCCACGGAGACGCTGCATTTCGAGAACGCCCGGGCGGCCCTGCAACTGCTCGGCGGCGACGAGCGCAACCTCCACGCGCTCGAGAAGGAACTGGGGCTCAAGGCCGCCGCGCGCGACGGGTGGATCCGCCTCGAGGGGCCGGCCGAGGCGGTGGGCCGGGGGGTGAGGCTCTTCCAGTTGCTCGAGGCCGCCCAGAAGGACGGTTCACCGGTCAAGTCCCGGGACTTTGCCCACGCCCTGCACGTCGTGCGGCATGACGGGGCCGACGCGCTGCAGGCGCTCTTCCACCAGAAGATCAGCACCTCGCTCAAGAAGGCCGTCATCACGCCCAAGACCGTCGGCCAGCAACGCTACGTGGCAGCGATCCGGGAGCACGACGTGACCTTCGGCATCGGTCCAGCCGGCACGGGCAAGACCTACCTGGCCATGGCCATGGCGGTGAATGCCCTCAAGGAATCCCGCGTGGGGCGGATCATCCTGACGCGCCCGGCCGTCGAGGCGGGCGAGGCGCTGGGATTCCTCCCGGGCGACCTCTACCAGAAGCTCGACCCGTACCTGCGCCCGCTGCACGACGCGCTGCAGGACATGATGCCCGCCGAGGAGATCCAGAAGAACATGGAGCGCGGGGTCATCGAGATCGCGCCGCTGGCCTACATGCGGGGGCGGACCCTCAACCAGTCCTTCATCGTGCTGGACGAGGCCCAGAACACCACCGCCGAGCAGATGCTCATGTTCCTGACCCGGCTCGGGTTCGGCTCCAAGGCGGTCATCACGGGCGATCCGTCGCAGATCGACCTGCCGAACAGCAAGCGCAGTGGTCTGGTCGAGGCCGAAACCGCGCTCCAAGGCGTCGAGGGCATCTCCCTGATCCGCTTCGAGAAGAAGGACGTGGTGCGCCACCCGCTCGTGCAGCGCATCGTCCACGCCTACGAGCGTCACCGGGGCACGCAGCGGGCCTGAGCTCACACGGGCGACCCGACGGATCGCTCGATGGATCGCCCGAAGGGCGACCGAGGTGGAACGCAGCGCGCCCTGGTCAGAGATTGCGCAGCAGCCCGAAGGCGAGGATCGCCACCACGACGGGAATCCAAGCCCGCCGCCAGCCCAGGGGGTGGAGGATCCGCCGGCCTGTCCAACGCTCGAGGGCCACGGCGGCGGCCGACCACGCCCCAAGCGGCAGGGCGGCGACCCACAGCGCATTGAGCCTCCAGGCCGAGGCGACATCGCCATGCAGCAGGGCGTGCGTGGCCCGCAGCCCTCCGCATCCCGGGCATTGCAGCCCGGTGACCTGCAGGAAGGTGCATCGGGGAAAGAAGAACTGCCCGCGGGGCTCGAAGTGCCAGAGCAGGGTCAGCGCCCCGAGTCCCACGACCGCGGCCGGCGCGACCCAGGGGGCGATGCCCGGGAACCGGCCGCTTCGGACCGGGCCAGCGATCGGCCTCGGCGGATCGGTCGGTCGACTGGGCCCGCCGGCCGGCACCGGGTCGGGCGGCAACAATGGGGGTGCGTCCATGGCTTCCTTCGGGGTCAGCGGAAGGCGGCCTTCACCTCGGTGTTGCTCAACACCACCAGCGCCCAGATGCCGAAGGGAAGACCCAGGCAGCAGCAGGGGCTCACGCAGGGGATCGTGGTCAGGATGACGCCGGCCATGACCAGCCCGTAGGACTTCCTCTGAAGCATCCGGACGCCGGCCAGCAGACTCAAGAGGCTCAGGACCAGCGCCAGGGCATTCTGCGGCACGGCGTAGGCCTCCGCGAAGGCGAGGTAGGCCTTGAACATTCGTTCAAACTCCGGCGGCATTCCCGGCGGGATCTCTTGGCGGGCATTGTCGCTCAGGCCGCTGACCAGACCGTAGAAGGACAGCATCGCGCCGACGGCTCCGCTGGTGAGGATGCCGATGGCCGGGATCCGCAGCTTTTCGTCGACGACCGTCTCGGAGATGCCCGGCGCGGACCGCAGGCCGGAGCCCGACGGTGCGCTCGATGATGCCCAGCCTCCCGGGCTGGAAGCCGGTCGCGTCGGGGAGGTGGCGGTCGCGGTCGGCGTCGCGATGGGAGCCGGGCCGCCCAGCAGGTCGGCGAACTCGGGCAGGTCGCCCAGGGTCTTCCACGTCGCCTCGCCCTCGGCGCGCGCCGGGGAGAACCGGTTGAGGCGGTTCTCGGTGATCCACTGGCGGAGCTGGTCCGCCGCGATGGGTCCGTACTCCTTCTGGTCGGCACCCTGGATGAAGTACGAGGTGGGCGGCGGTGCCGGTGCGGCCGGCGGCGCCGTCGGTGCGAGTGGTGAGGGCGGAGCCGTCGGTGCGGGCGGTGCGGGCGGAGCCACTGGGACGGGCGCGGGGAGGCCCAGCGCCTCGGCGAACTCGGGCAGGTCGCCCAGCGTCTTCCACGTCGCCTCGCCCTCGGCGCGGGCCGCCGAGAAGCGGTTCAGGCGGTTCTCGCGGATCCACTGGCGGAGCTGGTCGGCGGAAACGGGTCCGTATTCCTTCTGGTCGGCACCTTGGATGAAGTACATGGCGGGAGTGGGGGCGTCGTGGTGCCCTGGGGCACCATGATCCGAAACCGGTCGGGTTTCAATGATCCGCCGACTCCGACGGCGTCCCGGAATCCTCGCGGTAACGGTAGCGGCGGGCGACGAAGATGAAGCCGATCGCCACCACCGCCAGCATCACGGCGCAGAGGTTGAAGAAGGCCACGCCGGAGACGTGCAGCACCTCGGTGCCGTCGGGCAGGCGTTCCTTGACGTTGAGTCCGAAGACCTTGGAGATGGCCAGGTTGCCCGCGGCCACCGTCAGCAGCCAGAAGCTCATCATCGTGCTACGCATCGAGGCGGGCGCCTCGCGGAAGGCGAACTCCAGCCCGGTGTTGGACACCAGCACCTCGCCGGCCGTCAGCACGATGTAGGGCAGGGTCTGCCACAGCACGCTGAGCTTCTGGCCGCCTGCGACCCGTTGCTCGATGACGGCGACCATCACGAAGGAGATGGCCGTCAGGAACAGCCCGGCCCCCATCCGCCGGAGCGTCGTGACCTGCAGGCCCGACTTCTCGGTCACCGGGAAAAGCAGGTAGGTGAAGAGCGGCACGAGGATCATCACCATCAGGGCGTTCATGGATTGCATCTGCTCGGCCCCGATCTCCTTGCCGATGATGAACCGCAGCATGGCCCCGAGGACCGGGAGGTCGAGCACCCCCTGGCTGAAGACGTACGGGATCATCCGTTCGCCCTGGAGCACCCAGGTCGTGCTGTTCTGGTCGTAAAGCGCCCAGAAGAACGGGATCAGCGCAAACACGCCGGCCACCCGGGTGGCCGCCTTGGCGGCCGCCACTTGCTCCCCGGAATACCGGTGCTCGCAGGCGCCCCAGAACCCGGCTCCGGGTCGCCGGCTGGCCGGATGGGTGAGGGCATGCCAGAGCATCTCCCAGAAGCTGGTGCCCTCCGGTCCGGCCGGGGGCACCTGCCGGTAGTGTTTCCGCCCCAGCCAGAAGACCAGCGTGGCCAGTCCCATGAAGATGCCCGGAACCCCGAAGGCCCATCCGTAGCCATGGTCCTTGGCGATGCGCGGGATCATCAGGAAGGAGAAGAACGAGCCGAAGTTGATGCTCCAGTAGAACAGGCCGTAGGCGCGCCGCAGCAGGTGCCCCTGGTCGGCGTGGAACTGGTCGCCCACGAAGGCCGAGACGCAGGGCTTGATGCCGCCGCCGCCGATCGAGATCAGTGCCAGCCCTCCGTAGAGCAGCCAGAGCTTCTGCTGCTGACCCTGCACCAGGTCGGCCAGCGCCAGCACCCCGTGGCCCAGGCAGTAGAAGAGCGAGATGTAGAGGATGGTCCGGTAGCGTCCGAGCACGCGGTCCGAGAGCCAGGCGCCGAACAGCGGCATGAAGTACACGCCGAAGACGAAGAGGTGGACGATCTCCGAGGCCTTGGACGCCCCCTGCCCGAGGTGCTCGGCGACGTAGAGGGTCAGGATGCCTTTCATCCCGTAGAAGCTGAACCGCTCGAAGGCCTCGTTGCTGATGATGTACTTGATCTGCGGCGGGAACGAATCGTTCGCGGGCGCGGAGGCCTGGGTCGGGGCGGGGGTGCTGGACACCCCATCGGTTTAGCCAAGGCCCATGGCAAGACCAAGCAGCGAGTGGGCCCGAAGGGGTTTTTTCCGCGGGCCCCCGGGGGCGATCAGGCCTTGTCCTGGATCAGCTCGCGCCGGGCCCCGCCCAGGAAGCGCTCCACGAAGTTCGTGGTGTAGTGGCCGCGGCGGAAGTCCGGATCCTGCAGGATGGCCAGTTCGAAGGGGATGGTGGTCTTGACGCCGGTCACCATGAACTCGCCCAGCGCCCGGGCCATCTTGTTGAGGGCATCGGTGCGGTCGCTGCCCACGGTGATGAGCTTGCCGATCATCGAGTCATAGTACGGCGGGATCGTGTAGCCCGCATAGGCGTGCGAATCGAGCCGGATGCCGGGCCCGCCCGGCGGGTAGTACATCTCGATGCGACCGGGGCTGGGGCGGAAATCGTTGAACGGGTCCTCGGCGTTGATGCGGCACTCGATGGCGTGGCCCTTGAGCGTCACGTCGCCCTGGCTGATCGAGAGCTTCTCTCCGGCGGCGATGAGGATCTGCTGCTTCACCAGGTCGACCCCGGTGACCTCCTCGGTGATGGGGTGCTCGACCTGGATGCGCTTGTTGACCTCCAGGAAGTAGAAGTTGCCCGAGTCGTCGGCGATGAACTCCACGGTGCCGGCATTCGAGTAGCCGGCCATCTCGGCGATGGCCAGGGCCGCCTTGCCCATCTTCTTGCGCAGGTCCTTGAGGTCCTTCCGGTCGAGCAGCGGCGAGGGGGTCTCCTCGATGACCTTCTGGTTGCGCCGCTGGATGGAGCAGTCGCGCTCGCCTAGGTGGATGATGTTGCCCCGGGTGTCGCCGAGGATCTGGAACTCGATGTGGTGCGGGTTCTCGATGAACTTCTCGATGTAGACCCCGGAGTTGCCGAAGGCCTTCTCGGCCTCGGTGCGGGCCGTGTGGTAGCCCTTGACCAGCGAGATGTCGTTGTGGGCGGCCCGCATGCCCCGGCCGCCGCCGCCGGCGATGGCCTTGATCATCACCGGGTAGCCGATGCGCTTGGCCACTGCGAGGGCCTCCTGCTCGGTCCCGACCAGGCCGTCGGAGCCCGGGGGGGTGGGCACCTTGGCCCGCTTGGCCAGGTCGCGGCTGCTGGACTTGTCGTGCAGCGCGTTCATGGCGGCCGACCTGGGCCCGATGAAGCGGATGTTGCAACTGTCGCAGACGTCGGCGAAGTGGGCGTTTTCGCTCAGGAAACCGTAACCGGGGTGGATGGCGTCGACGTCGGTGATCTCGGCGGCCGAGATCAGGCGGTCGATCCGCAGGTAGCTGTCGGTGGAGGGGCCGTCGCCGATGCAGATGGCCTCGTCGGCGACCTGCACATGCATCGAGTTGGCGTCGGCCTTGGAGTACACGGCCACCGTCTTGATGTTCATCTCGCGGCAGGCGCGGATGATGCGCATGGCGATTTCACCTCGGTTGGCGATCAGGATCTTTTCAAACATGACGGTAACGCGGATTCAGGGGCCCCACCGCCGGGAACGGGCGGAGGCGAGGCAGGCGGGACTGGGACGGACGGGACTGGCGCGGTCTTATGAGACTGCCCGGCCGTGAGGAGGAATCCCGGACCGGGCACCTTGGACCGGAGAGCCGGGCGACGTCGCCTCAAAGCGGGCGAATCTTGAACAGAATCTGGCCGAACTCAACCGGTTTGCCGTTCTCGGCGACCACGGCCGTGATCACCCCGCGGGCCTCGGCCTTGATCTCGTTCATGACCTTCATGGCCTCGACGATGCAGACCACGGTGTCCGGTCCGACCTCGCTGCCGACCTCGACGTAGGGGGCCGCATCCGGCGACGGGGTGCCGTAGAAGGTGCCGATCATCGGGCTCTTGATCTCGGATTCCGGTCCGGACGAGGCCGAGGAGGCATGGGCCGGGGCGGCCACCGGGCCCGGATGGACCACCGCCGCGGACTGCCGGGCCAGGGCCGAGTAGGCCGTCAGTTCGGGATCGTCGACCGGTCCGCCGAGGGTGGGCCCCGAACCGCCCCCGATGGGCCGCTTGAGCTTGATCTTGAAATCCTTCTCCTCGAGCTCGAACTCCGAGAGGGAGTTCTTCTTCATCAGGTCGATGATCGATTTGATTTCTTTCAGGTCCACGGTGCGATTTCGGTTCGGTGCGATGTCGATGGATGGATGCCCGGGGGGGGTCCCCGGGGGTCGGTCCGCTTCGGGAGGGCTTTCGTCTTCAGCGACCCCGACGTTCCGGCGAGGTGACCGTCCGAAGACGATCCCGTGTCGACCGGGACGGCAACGTTACGGACAAGGGACGCCGCGGGTCAAGTGACACTTCGGTTCGTTTTGGCGTCAACTAGGGCAAAAAAACAGGTTTACGCGGGTTGGCAAACGTTAACGGCCGCTTCCAGCGCGAGAATGTAGGAGAAAGCGCCGAAGCCGCTGATCTGTCCGCGGCACACCGGGGCGATCATCGACAGGTGCCGGAACGGCTCCCGGGCGTGGATGTTGGAGAGGTGGAGTTCGACGACCGGCACCCCGACCGCCGCGATGGCGTCGCGCAGGGCGATGCTGGTGTGGGTGTAGGCGGCGGCGTTGAGGGCGATGGCCTGGAACGAACCGCGGGCCTGCTGGATCCACTCGACCAATTGGCCCTCGTGGTTGCTCTGGCGGAACTCCACGGACACCCCGAGGGCCTTGGCCCGCACCTGCACGTCGGCCTCGATCGTCGCGAGGGTGTCCCGCCCATAGATCTCGGGTTGCCGGGTGCCCAGCAGGTTCAGGTTCGGGCCGTTGAGGAAGAGGATCTTCATCGCACTGGAGGCAGAGGATATCGGCTTCGGGCCGAATCTCCAGACGGGAATTCCCTCTCCTGCCTGCGACCCTCCGGATCCCCAAGGGGGGCGACGGGTCACGGCCGTCGACCGAGGTTCAGGGTCATGGTGCCCCCCAGGAAGCTCTCGAGGCGCGTCTGCGCATATCCCAGTTCCTGCAGCGCCCGATCGACCCCGTGCTGGGCCGGATAGGCCTTGAGGGAATCCAGGATGTAACCATGGGTGTCGGCGTCGCCGCAGAAGATCCTCCCAAGGAGCGGGCAGACGCGTTCCAGGTACTGGTAGTAGGCCCATCGCCAGGGAAGGAAGTCGGGCTTGCCGAAGTCCAGCACCAGCAGACGTCCGCCGGGGCGCAGGACCCGGGTCAATTCGCGCAGCCCCCGGTGGAAGTCGGCGAGGTTGCGCAGGCCGTAGCTGATGGTCACGACGTCGAAGGACCGGTCGGGGAAGGGCAATTGCAGGGCGTCCCCCTGCTGGAACCGCACCGAACCGGGGCCGGCGGCCGGCGGGAAGCGGGTGGCCCGCTGCGCCGCCACCGCGAGCATCGGGTGGCTGAAGTCGAACCCGACGACCTCCGCCCCGGCGCGCGCCAGACCGAAGGCGACATCGCCGGTGCCGCAGCAGACGTCCAGGGCCTTCTGGCCGGGCTTCACGGCCGCCTCGGCGACCATCCGGCGTTTCCAGAGGCGATGCATCCCCAGGCTCTGGAGATCGTTGACGAGGTCGTAGCGCGGGGCGACGGCGGCGAAGAGGTCGACCACGCCGTGGGCGCGGCCGTCGCCGGGGACGAAGAACTTGCTGGCCATGCGATCGGGGGGAGGGAGGCCGGGGATCAGCGCCCGCGCCGGTGGAAAGCCTCGACCTGTTCCCGGGCCGTGACCGCGCGCCATGAGGCGCCCGAGGCCAGCCGGTACCGGGGGGTCTCGCTGAGTTTCTGGATCCGTTGCTGCAGTTCGTCGCGTTCCTTCTCGAGCTTGCGGACCCGGCTCTCCATCCGGGCCAGCGCCTTGGAGGCCTCCTTGGCGGTGGCCGGGGCCTCCGGGGCGGGCGCGGCCTTCAGGGCGGCGCCCAGGCGCCTCTCGAGGTCCGCCTTCTCGCGGTTCAGCCGCTGGCGGAACTCCCGCTCGGTGGACAGCGTGGATCGGAGTTCGGCCTCCCGGGTGGCCCCCTCCTTGAGCGAGGCGCGAAGCTTCCACACCTCCGTCCGCAGCGTGGCCACCTCGGTGCTTCGGACGCTGGCGTCCACCGCCGTTGCGTTGGTCGAGGCGGCGGTGGCGGCCGCCAGCTTGCGTTCCATGGCCACGAGCTCGGCCCGGGCGGCCTCGCGCTCGGCTTTTTCGGCGGCGAGGGCCGCCTCGAGGGTCTTGACGGCGGCGGCCCGCTGCTCGGCCCCTTGCGTCAGCTCGCCCACCTTGGTCCGCAGGGCCTGATTGGACAGCTCGAGGTCGGTGCGGGCCTGCTTCTCCTTGGCCAGCGCCCCGGCGATCTGCTCGGCGTTGGCCACGCTGCGCTCGGCGTTGGCCTTGGCCAGGGCCAGGTTGCCCTCGAGCTGCCGGATCCTCACGAGGCTCTCCTGCGAGGATCGGGCGCGGAACTCCTCGAGCTGGCGCTCCAGGGCCGCCTTCTCGGTGGTCAACGCCGCGTTGCGCTTGCGCGTCTCGTCGAGGTCGATCCGCAGTTGGCCGAGCTTGGCCGCCAGGTCGGCGACCTGCTTCCCGCGCTCGGTGTCGTTCTTGAGTTCGCCAACCTGCTCCTTGAGCCTCGAGTTCTCGTTCTGGAGCGCCTGCAGCGTGCCCGACTGGAGTTCCTTGAGCTTCGCCTCGATCTCCTGGCGCTGCCGGTCGATGCGGGCCGCCGCCACCTTCTGCTCGAGCAGGCTCTTGTTGGCCTCGTCGAGGGCGGCGCGGGCCTCGTCGGCGACGACCTTGTCGACCAGCGTGCGGCGCTCGGCCTGCTGGCGTTCCAGCGAGGCGATCAGGGCCTTGTTGGTGGACTGGAGGGCGGTGATCCGTTCGAGGGCCGACTGGAACTCCTTGGGGTCCACCGGGGCCGGCTGGGCCGACAGGGCCTCCCGCAGCCGGGCCTCGAGGAGCTTCTTGTCGCCTGCGAGTCGCTCGATCTCGAGGTTGAGCTGCTGGAACTGGGCCACCACCTCGCCGTCCGGGGCCAGTCTTTCGGCCGTCTTGGGCGTGCCCGGGGCCGTCGGGGTGGCCGCCGCGGCGGGTTTGGCCGAGGGCGGCCCGGGCACCTTCTGGAGCGCCTCCAGGCGCTCGGCCACGTAGCGCAGCCGGTAGCCCACCACCCGCTCGTTCCAGGTCGGGTGGTTCCGCCGGAGCACCTCGAGGCCCGTCTTCGCCTCGACATAGGCGTCCCGTGCGGCCGAGGTCTGGCCGGTCTCCCGGTGCGCGTCGGCCTGCTGGATGAGGTTGTAGACCCGGATGAAGGCGTCGTCGGCCCCGTCGGCGGACAGCCGGGCCGCCCCGAGGCACAGCCCGAGACCCACCGACGCGAGGAATCGCCAGACACGGTTCATGGGGGACAGGCTACGCCAGGACGCGGGAACAGGCTAGGAAGACGAGGGGGGCAAATGGCAGGCGCGATGACCCGGGCCGGACCGGATTGCGTTCACCTCCCGGGGCGCGACCGCACCGGTGCGATGGTTCAGGGCAGCTCGCGGAGGCGCAGGTTGCGGAATTCCACCCCGTCGCCGTGGTCCTGGAGCAGGATCGGCGTGGGGAAGCGGGTGCCCCATCGTGCCTCGCCCTTGAACTTGCTGGCGGCCTTGGCGGCGGCCAGCTCGGGCGACCCGATCCGGTAGCGGAGCACGCACTCGCCGTTGAGCCAGTGCTCCACCGAGTCGCCCTGCACGCGGATGGCCGAGCGGTTGACCTGGCCGGCCGGCTTCACCAGGGGAGACGTCGCCGGCAGGGCGTCGTACAGCGCGGCCGTCTGGCGCTTGGGACCGATCTTGGCGTCCGGGTGGGCGGCATCGTCGATGATCTGGTATTCGTGGCCGATCGGGGCCTTGCGCGCCTCGTCGATGAAGTATTTCACCCCGCTGTTGCCCCCGGCGGCGATCCGCCACTCGAACTCGAACTCGAAGTCGGTGAACCGACCCTCGGTGATCAGGTCGCCCCCGCCGCCCTGGGCGACATGGGTGAGCCAGCCGTCCTTCACGATCCAGCCCTTCTCGGGGAACCCGGGTTTGCCGAAGCCGCGCCAGCCGGCGGTGGTGTGGCCGTCGAAGAGCGCTTTCCAAGGTCCGGCCTTGGCGGATCGGGCGGCACCGGTCGCCGCGGTGGTGTCGGCTCCGTGGACGGCCGGCCCGCCCGGGCCGAGGGACAGGCTGCATCCGAGCATCGCGGCCAGGAGGAGGGATCGGGGAGTCATGTGCCGACGCTCGCCCGGAGGCGGGCCCGGGCGCAACCCGGGAAAGGGGGCACCCCGATCCCGGGGGTCGATCCCGGGGGCCGTTGCCCGGGTCGGGAGGCGATGGGTCAGGACAGGAGTTTGTGCGCCGCCGCGATGTCCCGGGAGATCTGGGCCTTGAGCGCCTCCAGGTGGGCGAATCGGCGTTCGGGCCGCAGATGACCCACCAGCTCGACGGTCAATTCGTGCCCGTAGAGATCGCCCTCGAACCCCAGGAGATGGGCCTCGAAGCGCAGCACGGGCGCGGGCGATCCCAGCGTGGGGCGCAGGCCCAGGTTCACCGCCGCCGGGAACTCCCCCCCGGCATGGCGGGCCCGGGCGGCATAGACGCCGTGCGGCGGCAACTCGAGCCCCTCCACGTCGAGGTTGGCCGTCGGGAAGCCGATCGACCGGCCGAGCTGGTCGCCTTTCACGACCGGCCCGGACAGGGCGTAGGGACGGCCGAGCAGTTCGGCCACCAGCCCGAGCCGGCCTTCCCGGAGCGCCCCGCGCACCCGCGTGCTGCTCACGATCTCGGTCCCGATGTGGATGGGCGCCACCGCATTCACCAAGAAGCCCAGCTCGCGGCCCAGCGTGCGGAGCAGGGGCACGTTGCCGCTGCGGCCGTGGCCGAAATGGAATCCCTGGCCCACGGTGAAGCTGCGCAGCCCTCCGAATCCCGCGACCAGTCCGCGCACGAAGGCGTCGCCGCCCTGCCGGCTCAGCGCCTCGTCGAAGCGCAGCACGAGCACCGCGTCGGCCCCCTGCGCGCCGATCGAGGCGATCCGCTGGGGCAGGCTCTGCAGCAGGCGCGGGGCCCGCTCGGGGCGCACGACCGAGAGCGGATGGGGATCGAAGGTCGCCACCACCGTGGCCGCGCCGCGGGCGTGGGCGTCGATCCGGGCCTGGCGGATCACATGCTGGTGCCCGAGGTGGACGCCGTCGAACATCCCCAGGGCCAGGCAGACCCCATGCGGGCCGAACGGACGCGGGGCGTGCAGGACGGGCACGGGCATCAGCGGGCCACGTAGGGGGGCTTGTCGCCGAACTGCAGGCTGGGGGCCTTGGCCGTGGCGCTGACGTCGAAGCCGATCCAGTGGCCGTTGGCCGAATGCGAGGGGAAGCCGCAGGCGATGGCATATTCGCCGGCCTCGCCCGCCACGAAGCGGAAGGGCACGCCCGTCTTGCCCGTGGTGCCGCGCACCGGGTTGGGCGTCGAGGCGCCCGTGAAGGCTGGGTCGCCCATCTGGAGGCGTTTGACCACGGGGCGATCGACCACGATGGCGCTGTGGGGCACCGGGCTGTTGTTGGTGAAGACCAACGACACGGTCCAGCCCTGCGGGATGGTGTAGCGGGCCCCGCCCTTGGCGAAGCCGTTGAAGTTCATGCCGTAGTTGGCCGCGTTGTAGGCCGAGACGACCACGAGGCGGGCGGTCTTCGGTTCCTTCGGGTCGACCGACAGGAACATCGATTCCTTGGGTTCCGGGGCCTTGATTTCGCCGGCGGGGGCGGCGTGGTCGTGTCCACCGGGGGCGGCCGGGGCCGGGGCGTCGGCGGCATGGAGGGCCGCACCGAGGATCACGGCGCAGCAGAGGGCGGGATTGCGGAACATGGCGTTCACTTGGTTGCCCGGGAATAGGACCCCAGAAACGGCCCGGGGGCCAAGCCTGAGCTTGACCCCCGGGTTGGGAAGGCTGGCTCGTGCCGGGCTCACTCCACCGGGGCCACCTCGGCGCCGGCCGGCACCTTGTCGGCGGGCACCAGCATCCAGACCGCCCCGCGCTCGTTCTGCGCCGGATCGGCCGGGCCGCCGTAGTTGGCCTTGGCGTCGGTGACATACAGCGTGCCGTCGGAGGCCTGGCCGCCGCCGGTGAACATCAGCTTGGTGTTGAGCAGTTCCTGCATCTGCCACGTGCCCTTCGCGTCGCGGGCCGAGCCCCAGACCTTGCCCGAACCCCAGTCGCCGAAGAAGTAGGTGCCGTCCATCGCCGGGTATTTGCTGCCGCGGTACACGCCGAAGCCGATGACGCAGTTGCCCTGGTCCACGTGGCTGTATTCGCAGATCGGGGCCTCGCCGACCCGGGGAGCGTCCTTGACCGCGTCCAGGTCGGGCTTGCCGCTGGCATCCAGCGGCAGCGGGAACGGATGCGTGCCACACATGAACTTCCAACCGTAGTTCACGCCCGCCTTGCCGCGGGGCTCGAAGTTGACCTCCTCGTAGTGGTTCTGGCCGATGTCGGCGATGTACATGTCGCCGGTCTTCAGGTCGAACTGGAAGCTCCACGGGTTGCGCAGGCCATAGCTCCAGATCTCGGGCTTGGCGTTGGGATGGATCTTGTTGAAGGCCTCCTCGGTCACCCCGAAGAGCTTCATCTGCGAGCCGGGCGTGATGAACGGGTTGTCCTTGGGGATGGAGTAGCCGCGGTCGGGCTGGGTGGGGTTGACGTCGATGCGCAGGATCTTCGCCAGCCAGGTGCTGAGGTCCTGGCCGGCCCCGAGCACGTCGCCTTCCCAGCCGCCGTCGCCGCTGCCGATATACAGATAGCCGTCGGGACCGAAGGCGATCTCGCCCCCGTTGTGGTTGGCGTAGGGGCGGGGCATCTGGAACACCACGCGCGCCGACTCGGGATCCGCCTTGTCCGGGTTGTTCTTCGAGACCTGGTACTCGACGATGAACCCGGCGCCGTTGAACCACATGTCGGAGTAGTGCACGTAGAACTTGCCGTTCTCGGCGTACTTCGGATGGAACTCGAGGTCGTAGAGGCCCTGCTCCAGGAAGGAGCTGACCACCGTCTCATGGATGTCGAGGAAGGGCTTGTCCTGGACCTTGCCGTTCTTGATGAGCTTCACCACGCCGGTCCGTTCGCAGACGAAGAGACGGTTGTTGTCGCCCGGGGCCAGCGAGACGCGGACGGGATCCACGAAGCCGCCGGCCACCTTCACGAGGGACAGCTTGACGGGCTTCGGCAGCTTGCCGCCGGGGAGGGCCGTGTTGTGCTTGGGTTCGGCGGCCACGGCGGTCAGCGACAGCGCGGAGGCCACGAGCAGGGGGGTCAGTGTTTTCATCGTTGGGTATGGGAATCGGGTTGGGGACAGGTGAAAGGTTCAGGGTCGATTCGTCGAGGCGGGCCCGGCCGGTCCGGTCGGGACGGGTTTCTCCGGGGCGGCCGTCGTCCCCCCGGTGAAGAGCGGCATCGAGCGCTGCACCGACCGGGCCACGCCCCACGAGAGCGGGGCCAGCACGAGGATCCAGGCGATCGGGAGAAGCACGGTCTTCATGGCCTATGGGGCGATGGTCTGGAGGTGATGCCGCGGATGCACCGGGCGCACCAGCAGGTTGGCGACGAGCCCGACCAGCAGCAGCCCGCACATCAGGTACAGCGTGCCGTTGTAGGCCTCGGCCGCGGGCACCCCGGCCTTCTTCTTGGCGGTGGAGATGTAGTTGATGAGGCCCGGGCCGACGACGGCGGCCAGCGACCAGGCCGTGATCAGGCGCCCGTGGATGGCTCCGACCTGATGCGTGCCGAAGAGGTCGCGCAGGTAGGCCGGGATGGTGGCGAAGCCCCCGCCGTACATGGAGATGATCAGGGCGGTGACCGCCACGAACAGCGTCCGGCTGCCGATCTTCTGCGTCCAGGGCACCAGCGCGTAAAGCAGGGCCCCCAAGAGGAAATAGATCGCGTACACCGTGCGCCGGCCGGTGAGGTCCGACACCGACGACCAGAGGAAGCGCCCGCCCATGTTGAAGATCGACAGCAGCCCGGCGAAGCCCCCGCCGACGGCGGCACCGACACCGAACATGTCCTGGCACATCAGCGAGGCCTGGCCGAGCACGCCGATGCCGGCGCTCACGTTCATGCAGAGCACGAGCCAAAGCAGCCAGAACTGAGGGGTCTTCCAGGCCTGGTCGACCGAGACCGACCGGGCCGGGCCGGCCTTGGATCCGGCCGCCGCCGGTTGCCAGCCCTCGGGCTTCCAGTCGGCCGCGGGCACCCGCACCAGCCAGGCTCCGAAGAGCATCCAGGCCGCGTAGAGACCGGCCATCGTGAGGAAGGCCGGTGCGACCCCGGGGTCGCCCGCGCTCTTGAAGTGGGCCATGAGGCTCACGCCCAGCGGGGCCCCGATAAGCGCGCCCCCGCCGAAGCCCATGATGGCCATGCCCGTGGCCATGCCGGGCCGGTCGGGGAACCACTTCATCAGCGTGGACACCGGGGCGATGTAGCCCAGGCCGAGCCCGATGCCGCCGACCACCCCGTAGCCCAGGTACACCAGCCACAGCGCGTGCAGGCGCACCCCGATGGCCGAGAGCACGAGGCCCGAGCAGAAGCACACGGCGCTGGCCACCATCGTCTTGCGCGGGCCGCTGCGCTCGACCCACTTGCCGAACACCGCCGCCGAGAGCCCCAGAAGGACCAGGGCGATGGAGTAGATCCAGCCCACCTGCGGGATGGTCCAGTCCCGCGTCGGATCATGGGCCGCGCCGCCGATGAGCCGGGTCATGGGCTCGTTGAAGACGCTGAACCCGTACACCTCGCCGATGCACATGTGCACCGCGATGGCCGCCGGCGGCACCAGCCACCGCGAAAATCCCGGGCCCGCCACGGTGGCTTCGCGGGAAAGGCAGTGCAGCAACGGGACGCTCATCGAATCGGGCGGGGTTTCGGGGCGCATTGAGCGCCCAACCCGACCCGGAGCCAAGACAGAAAAGGGCGGCCATCGCCCGGTGCGGCGCGGGTGCCAAAGGGGTCAGGGCGGCATCACGGCCGGCAGCACCCGCACGGTCAGGGCCGACGCGGCGTCGGGCCGGTGGTGGAGCCGGTGCATGGCCTTGCGGAAGTCCGTCGGCTTGGCCCGGGCGATGTTGGCCACGTAGGTCTGCGGGTTGCGGTCCACCAGCGGGAACCAGCTGCTTTGCACCTGCACCTGCAGCCGGTGGCCACGGCGGAAGGTGTGGAGCACATCGGGCAGCGTGAACCGGATGGGGGTGACCCGCCCGGGTTCCATCGGCTCCGGCCGTTCGAAGCTGTTGCGGAACCGGCCCCGCATCACCTCGCCGCGGACCAGTTGCTGGTAGCCGCCCATCCGGAGGTGCGACGGGTTGGGTTGCGGGTCCGGGAAGTCCGGCGGGTACACATCGACGAGCTTCACCACCCAGTCGGCGTCGGTGCCGGTCGTGGACACCTGCAATGCGGCCTCGATCGGGCCGGCCAGGGTCAGGTCCTCCTCCAAGGGGTCGGTCTCGAACACGAGCACGTCGGGCCGGGAAGCGGCGAAGCGCTGGTCGTGGGTCGGGTAGCCACGCGGGTAGTCGGTGGTGACCTCCTGCGAGAAGGGCACGGGCTTGGCCGGATCGCTGGTGAACTCCGCCTGGCCGGGGTCCGAGACGGGCGGCGGGGCGTCGAGGGCGAGTCGGCCCCCGGGGTGGAAGTAGAGGGTCTTCGGGCTGGCCTCGGCGGGCGGCCACGCGTCGAAGCGCCGCCAGCGGTGGGTGCCCGTCTCGAAGAGCTGGGCCTCGGGCTGCACTCGGTTGGTGTCGCCCTTGAGGAACTGGCGGAAGAACGGCAATTCGATCTTCTCCCGGTAATGCTCGCCGGTCCTCGCCCGGAAGCGGATGTCCCCGACCTGGTCGCCCGGGCCCCGGCTCCATTGCCCGTGCGTCCACGGTCCCATCACCAGCAGGTTGGTGATGCCGGGGTTGAGCCTCTCGGTCCAGCGGTAGGTCTCCAGCGCGCCGAAGAGGTCCTCGCCATCGAACCAGCCGCCGACCGTCAGCACCGCGCACCGCACGTTCCTCAGGTGGGGGCGGATGTTGCGGGCCTGCCAGTAGGCGTCGTAGTCGGGATGGTCGAGGAACTCCGTCCAGATGGGGACCTTGCCCTTGAAATGGAGCGATTCGGAATTCCCCAGGGGCCCCATCCGCAGGAAGAAGTCGTACCCGTCGGCGTTGTTGAAGACGAAGCTCCGGCCCGAGTCGCGCAACGGGTCGTCGCCCGGCAGCTCGAACCACCAGAAGAACCCGAAGTTCTGCGACAGGAAGAACGCCCCGTTGTGGTGGATGTCGTCGCCCATGAACCAGTCGGTGATCGGTGCCTGCGGGCTGGCCGCCTTGAGGGCCGGGTGCGAGTCGATCATGCCCATCGAGGTGTAGAAGCCCGGGTACGAGATGCCGAACATGCCCACCTTGCCGTTGTTGTTGGGCGTGTTCTTCACCAGCCAGTCGATGGTGTCCCAGGCGTCGGTGCTCTCGTCGGTGTCCCTGGGGCCCTTGGCCGGGTTGAACGGGCGCATGTGCACGAACCGGCCCTCCGACCCGAACCGTCCCCGGACATCCTGCGACACCATGATGAAGCGGTCCTTCGCGAGCGCGGCGAAGGTGCCGTCCGGGTCGTTGTAGTTGTCCGTCCCATAGGGCTTCACCGTGTAGGGCGTCCGCGTCAGCAGGATCGGATGACGTTCGGAGTCGTCCTTGGGCAGGTAGACCCGCGTGAACAGGCGGACCCCGTCCCGCATGGGGATGCGGTGCTCGTACTTCGTGTAGTGCTCGGCCAGCCAGGCCGCATCGGGATCGGCCGGGGCTTCGGCCGGCGCGCCGCCGAGCCGGGCGGCGAGCAGCAGGATCGGGGTGGCCCGCAGGAGGCTGCGGCGAAGGAGGGAGGCGAGAACGTCGGCCAAGCGCGGGCGTCGGGCGGGCACCATGCGCCCAAGCCTTCGTCCTTGGATCCGCGGCCGGCAAGCCTGATCGGATGGAACCGCCTTAGTCCGCCCGCTGCACGGCGAAGGTGCGGGCCTCGGCCGTCCAGGCGGGGCTGGCACCGATCGCCGGCAGGACCTGGTCCACCCGGTCGACGACGGTCCACATGTCCCGGTGCCGGGGATGCATGAAGGACTCGGTCACGCAGTCCTCGAGCAGGCGGATCAGCGGGGCGTAGAACCCGCGCTGGTTGACGATGACCACCGGTTTGAAGAACAGGCCCAGACGCTTGAGGGTGAGTACCTCCAGCAGTTCCTCGAGGGTGCCGGTGCCGCCGGGCAGCGTCACCATGGCGTCCCCCTCGGCCGCCAGTCGTTGTTTCCGCTCGGCCATGGTCTCGGTCCAGATCACCTCGCTCAGCCGGGGGTGCACCCATTCGAGGTCGCCCATGAACCGGGGCAGGATGCCCACCACCCGTCCCCCGGCGGCGAGGGCCCCGTCGGCCAGTCTCCCCATCGACCCGATGGCACCGCCGCCATAGACCGTGGTGGCGCCGCCCCGGGCGAGGAGGCCGCCCAGCTCGTGGGCCGCCTGCGCGAAGTCGGGATGCGCCGCCGCGCTCGATGCGCAATAGACCGTGACCTTCATCGGGGCAATCCTGATCCGGACCCCCGGCCCGGGCAATGACGCCGACGCCGTGGTGTTGCCCCGGGGGGAATCAACGCCGCGCCCGCGGGACCGGCAACAAATCCGCTTGGACGGCGGTCGGGCTTTCGGCCCATCCTGCGGGCATGTCCGAGCCCGCCGATTCCCCCGGGGAGGTCCACTCCGAGGCGTTCCTCCACCGCCTGATGCGGCGGCAGTTGGCGCTGTCGATCCTCTGCGCCAGCGCCTTCCTGCTGGCATTGGTCGGGTTGCCGCTCCTGAACTACCTGGCGCCGGAGGCCATGGCGCGGCGGGTGGCTGGATTCACGCTGTCGTGGCTGGTGCTGGGGGTGCTGTTCTTCCCCTTCGTCTGGGCCATCGCCTGGGTGTTCATCCGGCGCTCCATCGGCCTGGAGACGCAGGAGGTCGAGGAGGTGCGGGCCGCGTTGTCCGGCCGCCCGGGCCGCCCGGGCCGCTGAAACCGCGTCCGGTGACCGCCCTGCCGCACAGAGATCCCTCCCGCAGAGATCCCCGAAACCAACCCCGACCCACCGAACCCCGGCATGGACTGGATCAAGACCTTCCTCGACGTGGTGCTGCACCTGCAGGACCACCTGTACGAACTCACCCGGAACCACGGCGCCTGGGTCTACGGCATCCTCTTCCTGATCGTCTTTGCGGAGACCGGCCTCGTGGTCACGCCCGTGCTGCCGGGCGACTCCCTCATCTTCGCCGTCGGCGCGGTGGCGGCCAACCCCGACTCCGGCCTCAACGTGTGGGTGGCGGGCGCCCTGATGATTGCCGCCGCCATCCTCGGCGACGCGGTGAACTACTCGGTGGGCAAGGCCTCGGGCGACTACCTCGCACGGCGGTTCCCGAGGATCATCCGGCCCGAGTACCTCGAGAAGACCCGGCGCTTCTTCGAGGTCTATGGCGGCAAGACGGTCATCCTCGCCCGCTTCGTGCCGATCGTGCGCACCTTCGCGCCCTTCGTCGCCGGCATGGGGGCGATGGACCGTTCGCGCTTCCTGTTCTTCAACGTCACCGGGGCGGTCGCCTGGGTGGGCCTCATCCTCCCGGCCGGATGGTTCCTTGGCCGGCTCGAGTTCGTGAAGAAGCGCTTCGAGGTCATCGTGCTCGGCATCGTCTTCGTGTCGGTGCTGCCGATGGTCTGGGAAGCCTGGAAGGCGCGCCGGCAAGCCTCCCGCAACGCCTGAACTCCCCCCCAAGCATGGCCTGCCCCCCCGAAATTCCCGCCGAACTGGTCCGCTTGCTGGGTCCGGAGTCCGTGCTCACGGCCCAGGAAGACCTGCTGGTCTACGCCTTCGACGGCACGGCCGCCCTGCAGCAATCGCCCGGGTGCGTCGTCTTCGCCCGCAGCACAGCCGACGTGCAGGCGGTGCTCCAGTTGGCCCAGCGCACCGGAACCCCCGTGGTCACCCGTGGGTCCGGCACGGGCCTGAGCGGCGGATCCCTCCCGGTGCCCGGCTGCATCGTCCTGTGCACGACCCGCATGGACCGCATCCTCGAGGTGGACGCGGCCAACCTGACCCTGCTGGCCGAGCCCGGCGCGACCACCCTCCGGATCGCCGAGGCCGCCGCCGCCGCCGGCCTGTTCTACCCGCCCGACCCGGGCTCGATGAAGATCAGCACCATCGGCGGCAACGTGGCCGAGAACTCCGGGGGCCTGCGCGGCCTCAAGTACGGCATCACCCGCAACTACGTCATGGGCCTGGAGGTGGTGCTGCCCGACGGCGAGGTGCTCTTCACCGGCAACAAGTGCGTCAAGGATGTTGCCGGCTACTCGCTCAAGGACCTGTTCATCGGCAGCGAGGGCACCCTGGGCGTGATCACCCGGGTGCTGCTGAGGCTCATCCCGCCGCCGGCGGCCAAGCGCACGCTCCTGGCGACCTTCGACGCGATGGACGCCGCGGCCCAGGCCGTCTCCGACATCATCGCCGCGCGGATCATCCCGTGCACGCTGGAGTTCCTCGATCGCACCACCCTGCGCTGCGTGGAGGACTTCGCGAAGATCGGCCTGCCGGATTGCGAGGCGCTGCTGCTCATGGAGACCGACGGGCACCCCGCCCAGGTCGCCGAAGAGGCCGCCCGGATGGAGGAGATCGCCCGGGCCAACGGGGCCCGCGAGGTCCGGCGCGCGGCCGACGAGGCCGAGGCCAACTCGCTGGCCTCGGCCCGCCGCTCGGCCTTCAGCGCGCTGGCCCGGGTGTCCCCGACCACCATCCTCGAGGACGCCACCGTGCCCCGCAGCGAACTGGCCCGGATGATCCGTTTCGTGGACCAGGTGGCCCGCAGGCACCGGCTGCGCATCGGCACCTTCGGCCACATGGGCGACGGCAACCTGCACCCGACCTTCCTGACCGACGAGCGCAACACCGACGAGATGCACCGGGTGCACGAGGCCTTCCGCGAGATCTTCGACGAGGCCATCCGGCTCGGGGGCACCATCACCGGCGAGCACGGCGTGGGCGTGGCCAAGAAGGAGTTCCTGCCCAGGTTCCTCGGCGACGCCTCCATGCGGGTGATGCGCGGGCTGCGCCGCGAACTCGATCCCAAGGGCATCCTCAACCCCGGCAAGATGTTCGACGCCGCATGAGCCCCGATCCGCAGGCCGCGGGCACCGAGCCCGCCCCGTCGCCCGAACGCCAGCAGGCCTTGCTGACGCTCCTGGCCGACGAGGATCCTGCGGTGGCGTCCTCGATCCGGGACCGCCTTGCCCCCCGCGGGCGTCCGCAGGCCTGGCTGCGCGCCCATCGGCTCCATGCCGACCCGGTGGTCCGCTCCCGGGTCCGGGCCCTGCTGGACGTGCAGGCCCGCCTCGAGGCCGACCGCGAGTTCCTCGAATTCTGCGCCGGCCACGGCGAGCACTTCGACCTGGAGAGGGCCGTGTGGATCCTCGCCCGCACCCGCAACCCGGAGACCCCGGTCGAGGCTTACCAGGCGCAGTTGGACGACTGGGCCCGGGCGGCCGCGCCCGGCGTGGAGGCGGCCACCGACGGCGCCGGCGTCGTCGCGGCCCTCAACGCGGTGCTCTTCGGCGAGCAGCGCTTCCGGGGCAACGCCGAGCAGTACTTCGACCCGGAGAACAGCTACCTCGACCGCGTGATCGATCGCCGGCGCGGCATCCCCATCACGCTCTGCTGCCTCTACCAGTTCGTGGCGCGCCGCCTCGGCCTGCCCGTGGTGGGCATCGGCATGCCCGGGCATTTCCTCTGCCGCTACCAGGACGCCCAGGGCGAATGGCTCATCGACGCCTTCCACGGCGGCCGTCTGGTGACCCGCTCCGAGGCACGCCAGCGCCTCGCGCACTTCTTCTCGATGGCCGATTCCGACGGGTCGATCCTGCTCCAACCGATCAGCCCCAGGCGCTGCCTGCAGCGCATGATCGCCAACCTGCATGTCATCCACCAGGAGCGACGGGACACGGCCGAGGCGCGCCGGCTCCAGCAGTACCTGATCCTGCTCTCGCGCTGAACGGCCGTCGCGGGGCGGCCGGGTCAGTCCAGCCCGACGATCGCCGGGTTGCCGTAGAGGGTGAAGCTGCCGACCCGCTCGATCCTCAGGTCGAGGATCTGTCCCAGGTGGCGGGGCGAGCCCTCGAAGACGGCGATCTTGTTGGTGCGCGTGCGGCCCTCGTACCGGGCGGGATTGCGGTGGCTCGGGCCCTCGACCAGCACCTCGACCAGCCCGCCGACATGCGCCTCGAACGTCGCGAGGGCCATGCGGTTGATCTCGGCCAGCAGGCGCTGGTGGCGTTCCTCGATGACCTCCTCGGGCAACTGGCCCGGCATGTCGGCCGCTGGCGTGTCCCGGCGGCGGCTGTACTTGAAGAGGAAGGCCTGGTCGAACCGCACCTCCCGGCAGAGCGACATCGTCTCCTGGAAGTCCTCCTCGGTCTCGCCGGGGAAGCCCACGATGAGGTCCGTGCTCAACCCGATGCCCGGCTGCACGGCCCGCAGCTTGCCGATGATCTCCAGGAAGCGCTGCCGGGTGTAGCCCCGGTGCATGAGCTTGAGCAGCCGGTCCGAACCGCTCTGCACCGGCAGGTGGGCGCTCTCCACGAGCTTCGGGAGCCGGCCGTAGGCCTCCACCAGGTCGTCGCCATAGCCCTTCGGGTGCGGCGAGGTGAAGCGGATCCGGTCGATCCCGTCGATGGCATGAACCGCCTCGATGAGCTGGACGAAGGCGCTGCGGCCATGCTGCGCCGGGTACATCCGGCGGCCGTAGCTCGTGACGATCTGGCCGAGTAGGGTGATCTCGCGCACGCCCCGCGCGGCCAGTTCGCGGCACTCGGCCACGATGTCGTCCATCGGCCGGCTGCGCTCCTCGCCCCGGGTGGACGGCACGATGCAGAAGGTGCAGTGCTGGTTGCAGCCCTGCATGATGCTCACGAAGGCCGTGACCGGGCGCGAGTCGTTGCCGATCCCGTGGCCGAGGTGCTCGCGGATGGCCGACTCGCTGCCGGCCTCCTCGGCCGTGTCCACCACCTTGGCGGCAGATCCGGACAGCAGGGCGTCGAGGTATTCGCCGGTGCGGTGGGTCTTCTGGGTGCCCAGCACGAGGTCCACGTCGGGCAACTGCTCGATCAGCTCGCCGCCGCGGCTCTGCGCCATGCAGCCGAGGAACCCCAGGATCTGCCGGCCGCCGCGCTTGCGGTCCACCCCGATGACGTTCTGCATCTTGCTCAGGGCCTTCTGTTCGGCCATGTCGCGCACGCTGCACGTGTTGAGCAGGACGACGTCGGCCTCGGTCTCGGACGGCGCGAGCGAGTAGCCGCGGGCCAGCAGCTGGGCCGAGACGGCCTCGCTGTCCCGCTCGTTCATCTGGCATCCGTAGGTCTTGATGAAAACGCTGGGCATGGATCAGACGTGGGGCGGAAGCCTATCCCGCGCGCGCTGACGATGCCACGACCAACCGTCACCGGCGGGGCGGTTGTCCGGCGTGAACCCTCTCGAAGATTGGATCCGGCCCGGACGAGAAGCCGTAGGGATCCCGTGGCGGTCGAGTCGCCATGGAGGGCAATGGATGCCGGTTTGTGTCAATAGTGAGGACCGACCCCTTCCTCTCCTTGTCAACCGGGCGTCCGGCTCTAGGATTGGCTCGAATGGAATCGTTGTCGGAGCTGATCGAGGTACCCGGACTGAAGGTCACGGTGGACCGGTTGTTGTACCAGCGGCTCCGGGCCGACCAGTCCGACAAGCCGCATTCCTTCATCTACTTCATCTCCATCCACAACCAGTCGCCGGTGCCGGTGACCATCCGGGGCCGCAAGTGGGTGGTGACCCATGAGGACGACACCGTGCTGGTGGTCGAGGGCGACGGGGTGGTGGGCGAGACGCCCGAGATCCCGCCCGGGGGCAAGTTCAGCTACAACAGCCGGCACATCATCGGCACGCCGTCGGCGGTGGCCGAGGGCTCCTACCTGGGGGTCGACGACGCCGGTCGCCGCATCGTGGTGCGCATCCCCCGCTTCCGCATGGAGGTGCCCGGGGCCCGCGAGTGCTGATGCCCGGAGGGGCAATCCGGTGAATCAACCCGGAGGGGCAATCCGGTCTGGCAACCCGGTGGAGCCAAGTCGCTGGAGCCAATCCGCGCCGGTGAAACTCGAACGGGCCCCGATTCGATCGGTTCCCTGGGGCCGTCAGACCGCAGGCGTTGCCGCCGGGCCGAGGATGCGCTCGGCCACCTGATGCCAGCCGTCGACGATGATCGCCGGGTGCAGCGAAGGCCCCTCGGTCCGTTCCAATTCGGCGCCGTAGCCCGTGCGCACCAGGAAGCTCGCCTTCACGCCGGCATTCCAGCCCGCCTCCAGGTCGATGCGCTTGTCGCCCACCATGTAGCTGGCCGCGAGGTCGAGGCCGAAGGCGTCTCGCGCATCCCAGAGGAACTGCGGCGAGGGCTTGCGGCCGCGGCTCGGCTGGTCCGGGGCCTCGAAGGCCGAGTAGAACCGGAGGAACTCCACGCCCGACCGGGCCAGTTCGGCGCGGAGGTGGTCGTGCACCCGGTGGACATCGGTCTCGGTGTAATATCCGCGGCCGACCCCGGACTGGTTGGTGACCACGACCAGCGCGAAGCCGGCCTCGCCCAGGCGTCGCAGGGCCGGGGCGGCCTCGGCGAAGATCTCCACCTCCTCGGGCCGGTGCAGGTAGTGCTTCTCGACGATGAGGGTGCCGTCGCGGTCCAGGAAGATGGCGGGTCTCATGGGGTCAGGCGGCCTCGTTGAAGGTGGCCGCCAGTTCGGCCGGGCTGACCGTGGCCGTGCCCCGCTTGCCCACCACCACGCCGGCGGCGTGGTTGGAGAACACCGTGGCCTCGATCGGCGAGGCGCCGGCGGCGATGGCCAGCGTGAAGGCGGCGATGACGGTGTCGCCCGCCCCCGAGACGTCGAACACCTCGCGTGCCACGGTGGGTACGTGGAAGGGCAGCTGGTCGCGACGGCACAGCAGCATGCCCAGTTCGCCCAGGGTCACCAGCAGCAGGGCCGGGCGCAGGGTCTCCTGGAGCCGTTGGACGGCCTCCTGGAGCGGTCGGTCGGCCATGGGATCGGCGGCCCGGGCCGAGTCCTCGATGCCGGCCAGCTCGAAGGCCTCCTTGCGGTTGGGCGTGATCAGCGAGAGCCCGCGCAGGTCGAGGTGGTGGACGGGCTTGGGATCGACGCTCAGCCAGCACCCGGCCTCCTTGCATCGCGCACGGATGCCGTCGAGCAGGGCCTGCGTCACGACGCCTTTCCCGTAGTCTCCCACCACGACCCCGTCGAGGCGGGGCAACGCCTTCTCGAGCCGCCCGAGCAGGGCCCATGTCGTGGTCTCGTCGATCCCGCCGCGGCTTTCGCGGTCGAGGCGCACGATCTGCTGCTGGCCGGCCACGATCCGCATCTTGGTGGTGGTGTGCCGACGCGCGGTGGACACCAGGCCGCGGCAGCCGATGCGCTCGGAGGCCAGCAGGGCCCGCAGCATCTGGCCGGCCTCGTCGCGACCCACCACGCCGGCCAGTTCCGCCCGGCCGGACAGGGCCGTGACATTCCGGGCGACATTGGCCGCGCCGCCGGGCATCAGGTGTTCGCGGTCGAAGTCCACCACCGGCACCGGCGCCTCGGGCGAGATGCGGCTCACCCGGCCCCAGACGAACTGGTCGAGCATCACGTCGCCGACGACCCACAGGCGGGCCCGGGAGGCCGCCTGGAGCAGTTCGTCCAGCCGCGCCTTCGAGAGGTCACTCATCGTTCAGTGAGCCTACGAACCACCACCGCCCCCGGCCATCCATTCTTTCACCGGGGCCGGCGGGCGGGCAGGCCGCCGGGTGAGGCCGCCGGGTGAGGCCGCTTGGGCCGGAAGATCGTGGGGCCGATGTGATCCCTGGCGGGGTGACCCCGGGACTGGTGGGCGCGACGCACCCCGGGGGCGTTCCGATGCCGCCCCGTCTGGGCCGGCCGTCCCGGATTCCCGGGCGGATCGGGTCACTCCGGGTGGGCCGAGTTGCCGTCGGCGTCGTGGCAGATTTGGTCGATGACCACGGCGCTGGCGAGGATCAGCAGGTCGTCTTGGCCGTCCTCGATGTCCACGGCGTAGGTGTCGCGGATCGACAGCCACTTCTTCGACACCGTGGCCACCACCTGGCCCCGGCGGCGGAAGGTGTAGTCATGGTGCAAGAAGCCGCCCTGGGCCTCGTAATCGTCGGGCCCGGGCACATCGACCGTGAACGAGCAGCGGAGCAGCGTGAGGATGTCCTTGCTGACGGTCGCCACGTGGGTCCCGCGCAGGTGGATCTCCCAGGCCTTGCGGATCAGGGTGATCTTCTGGCGGACGAACCCCACCTCCGCACCGTGTTCGTCGCGGATGTCGATCCGCTCGCGGAGCAGCGTGAAGCCCCGGCCGTCGAAGAGGAACCGTTCGCGACCCTGCTCGTCGCGGATGGAGAAGTCGTCGCCCAGGCAGAGGATCTCCTCGCGGATCAGGTATCGCACGCCGGCGAGCATCGCGGAGTCATTCGAGGCCGGCAACTCTGGGGGATGGGTTGGTGGCGATGATCCGAAATGTTCAGGCCGTTCTGTCCGAGTTACAGGGACACCCAAAGGACACGGTGCGGGGAGGAAGGCTCTGGAGCATTTACGGATACGGAATACGGTCCGGGGTTACATTGGGTTCGATGGACATCAGGCGCTGAAAAACTGCTTTCGGCATATCCCCGTAGAGGTACTCCAGTAATCGTTTGGTTCGGTCAATTTTGGCCTGCTGTTTCAAACGGTCCATGGGGATTTCGCCGGTGTTTGAATCTTTCTGTAATTTGCTCTCCGGAAGCTCCATTCCAACCCCTGCGGGGGAGGTGGAGCGATGGCGAGCGTAACGAGCCGAGCGCAACCGACCCCGCAGGGGTCAGGATCGCAAAAATTGTTGCC
>VHCX01000047.1 GCA_016871615.1 Verrucomicrobiota bacterium | reverse complement strand
GCGAAGGCAATCCGATCAGTTTCACCGTGGGGGCCACGGACACCGATCTTCCTGCGCAACGGTTGACCTATGCGTTGATTCTGGGCCCGGTGGGGCTGACCGTGAGCAGCAATGGCGTGGTGAACTGGCGTCCGAGTGAAGCCCAAGGCCCCAGCACCAATACGGTTCTCGTCCGGGTGACCGATGATGGGGCACCGGCACTGAGTGCGACCAATGCAGTGGAGATCGTGGTGCGCGAAGTGAACGTGGCCCCTGTGCTGGATGCGGTGACGGATCGGGTGGTGAAATTGCCGGGATCGGTGGGGCTGGTGCTGAAGGCGAGCGATGCGGACCTGCCGATTCAGCCGTTGACCTACCGATTGGTGTCGGGCCCCGCAGGCATGACGGTGGGTGTCGAAGGTTCGCTGAGATGGACGCCGACCGAAGCTCAGGCCCGAAGCACCAATGAGGTGACGGTGTCGGTCAGTGATGGGGTTGTCAATACGACCACGGCCTTCAAGGTAGTGGTGGAGGCATCCCCACGATTGTCTTTGCAGGTGACCGGCGGGGCCTCGGTGTCGATCCAAGTGGCTGGTCCTTCGGGAGCCCTGTGCCGTCTGGAGCAGGCGGACAGTCCGTTTGGCCCCTGGACGGCCGTGTCAGGGGTGGCCGACATCGCAACGCAGGGATTCGGCACACCGTTGGCGGTGATCGTGCCTGGTCCGCTGCAGGCTGGGCGTCTCTATCGGCTCCGGGTCTTGTGACCGGACCCGGATTGGTCGCACGGATCTGAATTTCGGCCCACGCGGGGCGAGTTCAACCTGCTTCGCGCCCAGTGAACGAGAGGGATTCCTCGATCCAGGTATCCATGCGGGCCACATTCCTGCGAAGGGTCTCGGCCTTGCGCTGGGCGAGGCCCTGGGCGATGTGCATGGCCGCGGAAGCCAGTTGTTGGCATCCGGGTGCCCGGTGCTGGACGGCCTGCTGGACCCGGCGCAGGACAGGGGCCGGGATATTGCGGCTCAGCAGCTCGTCTTCGGCGCTGACGATGGCCTGGGCGCTTCCTGGGTCGCCCTGACGCGCATTGCGGCCGAAGAGTTGTCGATCGACCCGGCCCGACTCGTGACGTTCGGTGGCGATCACGTGGAGCCCGCCCAGATCCGCCACTCCACGCCCGAGTCGGATGTCCGTCCCGCGCCCGGCCATGTTGGTGGCGATCGTGATGCGGCCGGCCTCGCCCGCCATCGAGATGACCGTCGCTTCCTCGTGATGGCGCACCGCGTTGAGCAGTTGGAACGACAGGCCTTCGGCCTCGAGCAACTCGGCCAAACGCTCGCTGGCGGCCACGCTGCGAGTGCCGATGAGGACCGGTTGCCTGCGCGCATGCACCGACCGGATCTCGCTCAACGCCGCCGCCCAGCGCGCCTCGGCCGTCGGAAGGATGAGGTCGGGGTGTTGGACGCGCCGGTTGGGACGGTGGGGCGGGATCGTCAGCACCGGGAGCCCGTAGGTCTGCCAGAGTTCCACCGCCGCTTCTCGAGCGGTGCCGGTCATGCCCGCGAGCCGGTGGTAGAATCGGAAATACCTCTGGAAACTGATCCGGGCGATGGTCTCGGAGGGATCGGAAAGCTTGAGCCCCTCCTTGGCCTCGACCGCCTGGTGGAGCCCCTGTCGCCAGGTGCGCTGAGCCATTTGCCGACCGGTGAACTCGTCGACGATGACCACCTTGTCATCCACGACCACGTACTGCCGTCCCGGCAGGTAGAATTCGCGGGCCACCAGGGCCTGCCTCACGAGTTCGGTCCGTCGTTCGGGGGCTTTCCAGAATCCCGGCAGCGGAGCGCAAAGCTCGTCGAGTCGCGCATTGCCGGCAGGAGTGAGCTCGATTTCCCGATGCCGTGGGTTCACCGAGTAGTGGACCGACACCTCCAACGGCTGCGCAATGGCTTGGGCGATCTGGACGACCTCCTTCAAGGAGTCGTTGCTATGGGGAGCCGAGATGATGAGGGGCGTGACCGCCTCGTCGATCAGGATGCTGTCGGCCTCGTCGATGATCGCTGTGTGGAGTCCCCGCATCACCAGGCCGTCTTGAGCTTCCTCTGTCGGACGCAGCAATTGCCAGACAAGGCGCCGCGTGGGTTGTCGGAGGTGCCCGAGCTTCAGCGCATCTCGGAGGAAATCGGCCACCACCTCCTTGCTGGTGGCGTACGTGATATCGCAGGCGTAGGCCTTCCGTCGATCCTCGGGCGACTGCGGCGCGGTCACGAAACCGGCATGGATCCCACAGAACCGGTACAGCGGGCCCAGCCATTGGGCATCCCGCTCCACGAGGTAGTCGTTGACGGTGATGACGTGGCAAGGCCGACCGTTCCAGGCCATCAGCACGGCGGCGATGCCAGCAGTCAGAGTCTTGCCTTCGCCCGTGGCCATCTCGGCCAGACAACCGCCATGCAAGGCGAGGGCACCCATCAATTGCTCGGGAAAGGCCAACAGGCCAAGTTGCCGATGCGCCGTCTCGCGGATGGTGGCCAGGGCCGGAAGCAGGGCCTCTCGGGTCCCCTTGCCTCCGCGACGGATCGTCTCGCGGTGGCCCTGCAGGCGGACCCGTAGTCGGTGGTTGGTCTCGTCCTTCAGGGTCGACCACAAGCCTTCGGCCTCGGCTGCCTGGCTGCGGAGCCGCTGAAGCGCCCCGGCCCGACGCTGGTAGGCGCCGATCCACCGGTTGGCCCAAGCGTCCACCCCCTTGGGCAACGGGGCCGGGTCGCGGTGATCGGTGCGACGGTAGAACTCGGTCGGGGTGGTCACACCTGATAGCGCGTTTGCAGGAGTTGCCGCAGCGACCGAACCCAGCGGTGGAGCAGCGGTTCGTTCGGAAGGTCGAATCGGATCCATCCGGCCCTTCCGTGCAGCAAGGCAGCACCGGCAGGATCGGAGACTTTTCCGTTCACTTCGAAAAAGGGTTCGGCCGCCTGACGACCCTCGTTGTCGCGGGCCGAGGTGGGCACAGGGCCACCGGCTCTCCAACCCAATGCAGCAGAAGGCAGTTGCCGTTGTTCCCCGGGGATGACCCGGATCCCGTCCACCCGAATCCGGCGACCCGCCTCGCCCATCAGCCGTACTTCGGCGGCGGCCGGGGGCTTCACGAACAATCGGTCGCCATCTTCCTGGAGGATCGTGGCCTGGAACAGGAATCCGTTCGTGTCGATGAGTGCCCCGACAATCCCGCCCTTGGCCATCCAGCGGCCGATCAGCCCCTCCGACTCGGGCACCAACCAGAGCCCGTCTTGCGAAGCGCGCACGGTAAGTTCGGCCTGCTCCCGTTCAAGTCGCTCGATGGTCTTGATCATGGAACCCTTTAGGCTCTCGAGCGGCTTGAGGTTGGCGGGCGATTCGTGGAGAGCCTGCCGGATCCGTGTCTCCACTTCGACCAACCCTGCACGAGCACCCGCCAGTTGGATCTGGATCTCCGGATTCTCCATTTGCACCAGCGGTTGCCCCGTTTGGACGGCCGCTCCGGGTTGGGCCAGCAAGCGTACGACCCTCCCGGCCGCCCGGCTGTGCAGTTCCATCCATCGCCGGCTCTGGACGACTCCCGGGGCCCTGAAGTAGCTCGGGAACGGGATGAACTGGAGGAAGGCCAGGACCACGGCCGCGATGGCGGCCGTCACCGCGATGGCCCTCGGACGATGTCGACCCAGGGCTTGACTCGATCCCAGGTACGAAGCGAGTCGGAAGATCGGCGTGGCGATCCAGACCACGGCGCAGATCGCGGCCATGATGAGGCCCAGCAGGAGGAACTGGTCGGCGATCACCAGCAGGATGCCGGCGAACAGGAAGATCCGGTACACGCCGCTGACGGCTCCGAATACCGAGAGCCAGATCGCTTCGGACCGGTGCAGGGCCGGGCCTTTGGCCTTGCGCAGGCCGAAGAGGTGGCGTTCGGCCAGCGCCCGGAGCTGCTGCATGGAGCGCTGGGTCAGGTTGGGGATCCCGATCAGGTCCGACAGGATGTAGTAGCCGTCGAATCGCAGCAGCGGATTGAGGTTGAAGAGCAGGGTGGAGACGGATGCCACCACCATGATGTTGTACGCCAGGTTGTGGACCAGACCGGTGCCGGTGCCCGCCCAGACGAATGTCGCCAGGGCCGCGATGAACAGTTCAACGATCATGCCCGCGGCCCCGACGAGCACCCGCTTGTGTCGTTCGCGGAAACCCCAGGCCGAGGTCGCGTCCATGTAGGGCACCGGGGTGAAGATCATGAGGAGCACGCCCATGACATGCACCTCGCCGCCGAAGTGGCGGCAGAAGAAGGCGTGGCCGAATTCGTGGAGCGTCTTGACCAGGATCAGGCCGGCATACAGCAGGAAGAGGTTGTCCGGAGCGATGACGCTCTGGGCCTGGTCCCTGAGGGCCGGAGCGTGGTCGACGGCGACCTTGAGCGCCCATCCCACCACCAGGAACCACAGGAATGCGCCGACCGGACTGATGAGCCTGCCGACCCACGGCAGCGTGCGGACCAGGAATCGATCGGGATCCAGCAGCGGAAAGCGCGCGAACATGATGTTCAGCAGGCGCGAACGGATTTCGCGCTGGCGGGTCTTCTCGAAGCGCCGGAACAAGTCGGACGCGTCGACCGCCATCGGATACTGGAGCAGGTTGGAATGGTACAATTGGGCCAGGATCTGGATGACCGCCTCCTGACCCGGCGCCGTGGCGGGGAACCGCTCGAAGCATTCCTTCCAGACCTCCTCGACCGTGCGGTCCGGCCGGAGCCGAGCGAGGAACTCGTGGATCTCCGGTCGGACCCGGAAGAACTGGTTGGTGAAGGGATTCTCGAGGACGATCCACCGCTCGCCGCGGAAGAGTTGCCGGCGTGCCCGGACGGTGGGCCTCAGGGCGAGTCGCTGCGAGGCGACCCGGTACCAGGATTCGCTGAATGTGGCGGGGGCGTCGGACATGGTCGTCAGGTTACCACCAGAGGTGCAATCGCAGGAAGTCCACGGTGCGATGGGTCAGGATCCAGAACAGCGTGCCCCGACCGGCGTCGATCTTGCAGAGACCGCTCATGCCGGGACGCCACCACGATTGATTCGCGCCGCTGAAATTCGCGCGCACGATGAAGACGTTGCCCGTCTCCTTCGGCACGGCCGACGGTTCCACCCGAACGACCTGGACCGGGTATTTGGAATCCGGTTGGGCCACGAAGGCAATCTCGCCCGAGGCATTGGCCGGCACCCGATGGGAATCTCGTTCGCTGATCTCGGCCTCGACATACAGCGCGTCGATCCGGGCGAACTTGTAGAGGGGGTCGCCCTGGCGAACCGGAGCCGCGATCCGCTGACGGAGGTCGCCCTCGACGATGACTCCGTTGAACGGGGCCTTCAGGGTGGATTGCGAAAGACGGTGGCGCACCAGTCCGAGGCGGGCCGCGGCCTGGTCCGCCTGCGCCTGGGCGATCCGCATCTCTGCGAGGTTCTTCGCGGCGCGGGCCTTCTCGGCCTCACGGAGGAAGCGGGTCTGGTCGGCGATGGCGGCCGATTCCTCAAGCCCGAGTTGCTCGGTGTTGAATCTCATCAGCGGGGCCCCGTTGGTCAGGACATCGCCGGGACGGACCTGTGCCGATTGGATGAATCCGTCGAAGGGGGCGCTCAAGTAGGACTGTTCTTCGCTGCGGACGATGAACGTCCCCTCGATGCGCACCGGGAAGACGGGCAGGAACAGCACGACGAGCAACAGCGAAGCGCCGATCGCGCCGGCCTTGGCCCAGGTATGCTCGGGACCCACCCAGGTCTGGAGACGCTGCTTCAGTCGATGGCTCCAGCGGGAACCGAACCAGCGGTCCGAATCGTGGAGATCGGACAGCCGTCGGGCCACCTGATCACAAACCATCCGAAGTTGCTGGAGGGTGACTTCGGAGAATGCCGCCGATTGGCGCTCGCAGGTGAGGACGGCGACGCCCTTGCCCCCTACTCGGATGGGTAACGACACTAGGTGCTGAACTCCCTGGGCCGCCGCGAACGCCGCATGGTCGCGGATCACCTGGCTTGAATTCTCCGGTCGGGGCCAGACGATCTCCTCGTCCTGGTCCAGGGCCTCCTCCATCGCCGCCTCCAGCGATTGGACGGCCGCCATCTTCGGCTCGAAGCGTTCGGTGCGGCTCAGGACCTTGAGGCGGATGTAGCCCGATTCGAGCCATCCGATTCCCACCCGCTCGCATTGGAGCTGCGATGCAATGCCGTTGGCCAAGGCCATGAGCGCGCCCAGGAACCGAACCTCGGCGTTGACCTGGGACAGGACGTCGAGCACCGAGGCGAACTTCTCCGCCTCGGCCCTGGGCTGCTGGGCGTTCCTCTGGGCCTGGTAGTCGAGGGGGATGTCGGCGAGCAGCGCCAGGCGGAACAGCGCCTCGGTGGCCTTGGCTTCGGTGCTGTTCGGGATCAGGAAGACCGCCACGCAGCCGTCGGTGCCCCCCTGGAACTGGAGGCGGATGCCCACGGCGATGTGGGAGGTCTCGGGCAGGAGTCCGTCGCCGAGGCTCTCCAGCGATCGGCCGGCCTCGAGGGCCTTCACGGCCAGGTCCGGGGCCCCCTGGATGAATCGCACCTGGGCCGGGTCGGAATAGCCGGGCAGGGTCCAGTCGCTCAGCTTGCGCAGTCTGCCGGGCAGCGCGGCTTGTCCGACGATCAGGAGACCGCGGCCGGCCTCGACGAGCCGGGCCATGACCGAGACGAGCGCCGGCCAGAACTCGGCGGGTGGACCGGAGAAGCGGCGGAGCCTCGAGGCCTCCTCCAAGAGAGGGGAGACGCCGGCCGGTGAAGGGATCTGGGGAGGGTGGGACATGGGCTTCAGTCGATGCGGATGCGTCCGGCGACACCGGGGCGGATCCGGCCTTCAGGGTTCTCGAACACGGCCTTGATGCGGAGCAGGCCGCTGGCCGCATCGGCGACGGGCGACAGGTAGATCACGGTGGCCTCGACCGCGACTGGAGATTCCCCGACCTGGACTTCGACACGCACCTTCTGACCTGAGCGGAGCGTCTGGGCGACGCGGGGCTCGAGATTGGCCACGAGATTGCACCGTCGCGTGTCGACGATGCGGACGACCGGTTGCTGGTCTTCGCACTTCTCCCCGACGTCCTTGTAGAATTGCGCGACCTGTCCCTCGATGGGGGAGGTGAGTTGGCGACGCTTGAGCACGGCGGCAGCCAGTTCGTGGTCGACCCGGGCGATCTCGAACTCGCTGCGCTTTTTCTCGATCTCCTCCTTGCTGACCGAGATCGCGTTGCGCTGTGCGAGCGACTTCAGTCGCTCCAGCTCGCTGGCGGCCAATTCGCGGGCCAGGCGTTTGCGTTCCAGGTCCAGTTCCTCGAGTTGCTTGTCGAGTTCGATGACCACCTGGTCCTTTCGAACGATGGCCCCCTCCTCGAGCGGACGGGCGCCAACGACGCCCACGATGGGGAATGCGAGGGTCACATCCTTGACCGGCTCGGTAACCCCGGTCACCCATGTGTCCTCGGCTGCGAAACCCGTGGGGGATCCGAGGAGCAGGGCCATTCCGAGGCTCAACGACGCGGCGGATCGCATCAGGCGGGTCTTGGATGGATTCATGGGGGCGAAAGGGTGGTTCATGGGGCCTGGGTTCCTTGGGTGATCGGGATCGAAGGGGCTTCGTCCACCTTCTCGTCACGGTTCTTGCGGAGGAATTCCTCGGTGCGCTTGCGCAGTTCGAACAGGTCCACCTCGGCGTCGCGGGCCAGCAGCAGGGTGCCGCGGACGGCCTCCAGTTCGAGCCGGGCCTTGCGTTCCATCACCATGCTCTCGACGGCGGTGGCCCGGGCCTCGGAGAGCTTCTCCTCGGTCTCGAGCACCAGTCGGCTGTCGACGCTGCCCACGGCCAGACGGTCCAACTGGGCCGCGAGCAGTTTCTCGTGGAAACCGATCACGGAGCGGGCGTTGGTGAGGCTGTTTCGGTGGAGGTCGATCTTGCGAAGGGCCGTATCCACCAGGTTGAACACCTGGACCTCGGCCTCTTTCAGCGCTGCGAGCGCTCGGATCTTTCCGAGCTTGCCGGCCTCGAGTTCATTGCGCTCCTTGATGCCGCCCCCGAGCGGAATACGGAATTCGAAACCGACCGACCAAGCGGGGTACTCCCTGCCGGCCCAGTCATCCATGGATTGGACGATGTTGGAACTCAGTCCATTGAGGCCGTAGCTCGCCTTGAGGTCCAACTGGGGGAGGCGTTGGTTCTTCAGATAGGCCACCCGCAGTCTCTCCTGCTTCACCTGCTCCAAACGGATGATGTAATCGGGATTCTTCCGGAAAGCCTGGGTGTAGCTCTCGACCTTGCTGGTCGGGTCGTCGACCAACTCCGGCACATCGACAGCCTTGGGGAGACGTTGCTGCGAACCGAGGGTTCGCGAGTAGAGGCTGCTGATCCGGCTGGCGTAGTCGAAGGCTGTCTGTTGTGCCTGCTCCAGTTTGGCCTTGCGTGCGGCGAGACCTGCCTGGGCCTGCATGACCTCGAGCTCCGAGGATTTGCCGACCTCCACACGGGCCTGGTTGTCCTTGAGGATCTTCTTGGCCGTCTCCAGCGAATCGGTGCCGATCCGCACCTGTTCTTGGGCCAAGTGAAGGTCCCAATAGGCGGCCTCGGCGCTGGCCAGCACCAGGAGGATCTGCCTCCGGTATTCGTTGAAGGCGATCTTGGACGAAATGGCCGAGAGACGAATCTTCGCCGTGGTGGCTCCCCACCCGGCGTTCTTGAGTAGGGGTTGGGTTAGGTTGAGTCCGGCAAAGCTCTCGTACTGCTGGCCCATCAATTGCCTTGGGGTCGCTTCTGCCGCCCCGACGTTGTTGTTCAGGTCGCGGAGCATGTAGCCGATGCGGAGTTTTGCGCCGGTGCCGAGCAGAAATTCGATGCCTGCGTTATAGAGCGTGTTGCGCTCTAGGTAGAACGGGCGGGCGAAGAAGCCCAACTGGGCCGACTGCTGTCGGTTGTTGGGGCGGCTGGTGTCGAAGTATTCGGCTCCGCCGACCAGTTGGGGCTCAAAGATGCCCTTTTCGGCGCGATGCAGCCGCTCGCTCACCTCCGCATCCTGCATGCGCATCTGGATCTGGTCGTTCTGCTCCAGGACCATCCGTCGTAGGTCATTCAGGCGCAGGGGGGATTCGGTCGCCGTCGAATCAGCCGCCTGGGAGCGGCAGAAGAGCGCCGTGCTCAGAAGCACGATCGAACCGAGAAGTTGGAGGGTGGAGCTGAACGGATTGAGGAGCGGATTCCGCGTCGAGGGCGTGTGAAACTGGGACATAAATTGAGGGGAAACGGCGCGTTTTTTGACCAATGACCTCACCGAACGGTTGATTACGCACTTGTGTACCAATCTTTTTGTAATTTGCTCTCCTGATGCTCCATCCCAACCCCTGCGGGGGAGGTGTAGCGATGGCGAGCGTAGCGAGCCGAACGCAACCGACCCCTCATGGGACCGCAAAATTGTTGCCAATGGTGGACCACGGAGTGGCGGGATTGGGGTGTTCGACATAAAACATTCACACCCATCCAATCGTGATCGTTAGGAATGTTCCTGACCTCTTGTCCACCGGCTTGAAAATTCTTACCCAACAGCCGATTTGACCCAAAAGGAAAGTTACCGAAGGGCCGCGCAATTTTCTTTCTGTAATTTCTGCATCAGTTCGCCTGTGGATTCGGGGAGGCCATGTTGAGGTAGATTTTTCCGGTCTCCCACTCCTCGGTGATTTCTGCGAGGAGGGCGGAGACTAGGCGCAGGAGTGACGCCTCGTTTGGGAAGACCCCTTTTTGAGTTACGGCGCAGCGAGGTACAAGGTGGTACCGGTTCCAAGTTTATTTGGATCAGGTGACGACTTCATGGTTATATCGCCACTGAGTGTATCGGCTCGACCCCTGGACCCCCAGCCCTGTGAGTCGGCCGATACGAGAAAGGTGGAGGAAGGTCTCATGACCGAGTTTCTCATGACAGTTTTCCTGACAGTTGGGGATTTCAGCGGGGCAAAACCTGTGAAACACCCCGTAAATACTGGTGAAAACGCACTGGAGCCGACGGTTGTGATTGACCCGCTGGCCGGCCGGCGTGTTTGGGATTGCCGGGCAGCCCGGGGGTGGCAGGCCTCCCGGGCCGGGGATTTCCGGAGTCCGGTCAGTATTTCGGAATCGACGGGTCGATCTCGTCGGACCAGCCGTTGATGCCGCCCTTCACGCTCTTGACGTATTTGAAGCCCTGCTCGCGCAGGAAGCGCAGCGCCTTCAACGAGCGCACCCCGCTCTTGCAGTGGATGTAGTACTGCACGTTCGGGTCGAGGTCGGTGAACCGCTGGGGCAGGGTGCTCAGGGGCACCAGGGGCACCCCGGCGATGCGGGCGATCTGCTGCTCGTCGGGTTCGCGGACGTCGATGACCTGGATGCCGAGCGACGGCGTGTCGAGGGCCTTCTTCATCTCCCGCAGGCTCACCTCGTCGGGATTGGCCGACGGGTTCGCCGGCTCCGGCTGGATCCCACAGAACATCTCGTAGTCGATGAGCTGGGTGACGGTCGGGTTCGGTCCGCACACCGGGCACTTCGGATCCTTGCGGAGCTTCAGCTCCCGGAACTTCATGTCGAGGGCGTTGAAGAGCATCAGTCGGCCGATGAGGGAGGATCCCTTGCCCAAGGCCAATTTGAGGATCTCGGTGGCCTGGATGCAGCCGATGATGCCCGGCAGCACTCCCAGCACGCCGCCTTCGGCGCAGCTCGGCACCATGCCCGGCGGCGGGGGCTCCGGGTAGAGGCAGCGGTAGCACGGCCCGCCCAGATGCGGGGCGAAGACGCTGGCCTGGCCCTCGAAGCGGAAGATCGAACCGTAGACGTTGGGCTTCTTGAGCAGCACGCAGGCGTCGTTGGTGAGGTAGCGGGTCGGGAAATTGTCGGTGCCGTCGACCACGATGTCGTAGGGGCGGATCAGGTCGAAGGCGTTGTCGGCCGTGATGCGCGTCTTGTGCAGGTCGACCTGGACGTTGGGGTTCAACGCGGCGATGGCCGCCTTGGCCGAGTCGGCCTTGGAGGTGCCGACATCGGCGTCGGAGTGCAGGATCTGCCGCTGCAGGTTGGAATGGTCGACCGTGTCGAAGTCCACGATTCCAAGCCGTCCGATGCCCGCCGCGGCCAGGTACATGGCGATCGGGGAACCCAGGCCCCCGGCCCCGATGCAGAGGACGGAGGTGTTCCGGATCCTGCGTTGGCCGGCCAGGCCGACCTCCGGCAGGATGAGGTGTCGGGAATAACGGCGGATCTCCTCGTTGGTGAGTTCGAACATACGAAAGATGCGAAACTACGCGGCCCAAGGCGTGCGCGAAAGAAAAGTTTGGGTTCCGGCCCGGGGTGCGCTGCCCAGGCTCCAGGGACCGGTCTCGGCGGGTCGTGCGGGCCCGATTGGCGGCACGCGGAGTCCGGTCTCCGGGACGCCGGAAGGGAACTGCCCGGAGCACGGTTGGGAGTCGGCCCGATCAGGCACCTCCGGTCGCCAGGGCATGGATTCGGCGGGCCGATTCCACGGGGTCGGCCGCGGCGTAGATCGGTCGGCCCACCACCAGCCAGGAGGCCCCGGCGGCCATGGCCTCGGCCGGCCCGAGCGTACGCTTCTGGTCGTCGGACCTTTCGGCCCCCGTGCGGATGCCCGGGGTGACCAGTTGCACCGATGGCGGCAGCATCGCACGAAGCGGCATGATCTCGAGCGGGGAGCAGACCAGGCCCCGCAGGCCGGAGGAGGCCGCGAGGCGCGCCAGTCGCTCGACCTGCCGGGTGACATCGGTCTCGCCCCCGAGTTCGGACAGCGCGGCCGAATCCATGCTGGTGAGCACGGTGACACCGAGGACCAGGGGCGGGGTGCGACCGAGGGCGGCGGCGGTTTCCTGCGCGGCCGTCTCGGCGGCGCGCATCATGGCCGATCCGCCCGAGCCGTGCACCGTCAGCATCTGGACATCGAGGCGAACGGCTGCCGCCACGGCCTTGGCCACGGTGTTCGGGATGTCATGGAACTTGAGGTCCAGGAACACCGCCGCGCCCGTCTGGCGAAGCCTGCGGACCAGCTCCGGGCCCTCGGAGACGAAGAGTTCCTTGCCAACCTTGAACGCCCCGACATGCGGGGCGACCCGGGTGGCGAGGTCGAGGGCGGCGGAACCCGACGGGAGGTCCAGGGCGACGATGATCGGCGAACTCACGGCGCCAATTGAACCGTGCCTCCCCGTGGGCGGCGAACCGAAAAGCGCCCGGCGCATCCGCAGGCCCTCCGTGGGGGGATCACGCGGGAGGGTGTCACTCGCGCATCGGGAGCCACGGCAGCAGTTTCTCCCGCAGCAGCAGCACCCGCCTGGGGTTCAAGGGCTCCGAGAGGTCGCCCTCGCGCAGGGCGCGATCGGGGGCATCGATCGCCCGGTCAAACAACTGGTCGAGGAGGGTCAGTTCACCCTGGTTGAGGATGAGCTGGGACCGTTCCTCCGACACGCTGGCCTTCTGCTCGCGCCGGGCCAACTCGAGCACCAGGGCGCAAGGCTCGAGGCAGGGAACGATGGTCTTTCCGGCGGGAGCCTCCGGCCCCCGGGCACGGATGGTCCAGAACCGTCGTCGGAGGCAGCATTTCGGGTGGCAACCGGCTCGGGCCACCTGCTCGGCCTGGGGTTCGTCGAGCGAGGGGACTTGACGGTACATCCCGGTCTGGCGGTCGACGAAGTCCTGCCAGGCGACCGGTGAGGCCGAACCCGTGCGGAGGGCGTGCCAGTCGGTCAGGCCGCCGGGCAGGAGATCGTCCAGTGCCGACTCCAAGGCGGCCGCATCGGCGACCTGATGACGCCACCCGCGGACGAGGTTCGGCGCGGCCTTGTTTGGACGGAAACGGCCGAGGGCGTCGCTCTGGGCCAGCGCGCGCAGACCGGCCCGGTCGACGGATCCCAGCGACCCGTCGGCGGCCTGGTCGTCCAGCGCATGGCGAAGCTCGATGCCCTGCAACTTCGGTGATAGGGACAACGGCCCGAACCCCAGTCTGGGGCCCTCGTGGACCAGTTCCCAGAGCGCCTGGGCTGCGTTGGGTGCCGATGGATTCATCCTTGGGCCCGGGTTGGGCCCGGTCCGATCCTGGGGGTCAACGGCGGCGGTGCGAAGCCTCCAGATGCTCCTTGAGCAGATCCCGCCCGAAGTCGTTCCCGAAGTCGCGCCAGACCGCGTGGACATGGTTCGCGTCGTTCTGCGTGTTGTCGTACTCAAGGAGGAAGGTGGGGCCATGCACCCGGTAGTAATGACGCTGGCCGCGCTCGGCCGAGCCGGCCCAGGCGAAGCGGATCTTTCCCCGGCCGGCGGCGTCGATCCTTGCCGTGTCGGCCACCGCGAGATCCCCCCGGAGACGCCCGACATATTCGTCGATCAGCCGGTTGAGGAGCTTCTTCTGGGCGCCGGTCATGTCCGAGAACGCCAACCCACGGGCTGCGCCCACGTCCGCCGTGCGATTGGCCACGGTCAGGATGTCATCCGGGGCGTTGGTCTGGATCAGCGTTTGGATCCGTTGCCTGGGATTCAGGGAGAGCAGGAGTTCGCGTGCGATGTCCTCCTCGGCGGCCAGGACCCGGAGGCCGGCCCTGGGTCCCTTCCGGACCTCGGCCGGGTTGGTTCCCAAGAACGATGGCGTGCCCCCGGCAAACCGGCCGGCGACGATGGTGAAGTTGAGCGACAGGTGGTGTCCCTCGAAGCGCCAACCCCACGTTCCGATGGGATCGGGAGCCCCGAAGATGCTGACATGATACAGCTCCGGATCGCGGGGGAAGCGCCGGCCCGGGCCCTCGAGTTCCTGGAGGATCTGTTCGAGGCTCATGATGGTTGTCGCCTTGGCGAACCCGCGGCTGCTGAGACCGCTCTGGAGCAGCGCGAACGCCAGGTGTTTCTGGGCGGGCTTGAGCGACCCAAGGGTGACACCCTTGCGTTCCTTGGGGATAAAATGCCAGTTCTCACGCTCATCCGACTTGAACTCGAAGGTCGCGGTGGCCTTCTGTTCGTCCGGAAGGGCAGCGAGGAAGTTCCGTGCCGCCGCCGCCATCTCCGATTCAGCGGACGCAACGGCACGGAGGGTCGTCAGCAGGGCCAGCACGGCCGATCCAAGCGTGGGGAATCTCATTCGCAGGAGGAGACTGGAGACGCCGGCAGCGATCAATGGTTTATTGCCGGCGAGGTTGTGCCTCCACCACGGCAAGGGGCCCCTGCGGATAACCGTCGGTTCTGGCGCACGGCCAGCGGATCCCGTCGGGTGGCCTTGGCGTTTGAGGCGACGGGCATGCAGGGTGCGGCGGATCCCCAGGGACCGCCGGCGGTGACTGCCGCCGCGCCGTCTCAGGGGAGGGGGGGCTCCCGGGGCCGGTCGGCTCCGTCCGGTTCGCAGGTCCGGCGTGAGGCGACTGCGGCGGCCCCTCAGGGACGAGTCTCCTCGGCCGGAGGCTCCGGCAACAGGAAGCTCAAGCCCAGCCCGAGGGCGAACATGGCGCAGCCCACGATGGCGGCTGCCTTGGCCACGAATTCGGGCGTCGTGCCTCCGAGTCGGCCCGCAAGGAGCGTGGTCCCCAGGGCCATGGAGGTGCCGATCATCCGGCCGCCCACGTTGGTCGCAAAGCTCCCGCCGGTACCCCGGAGGTGCACCGGGAAAACCTTCGGGAGGTATTCGCCCATGTAGCTGAACTGCGCGACCGTCAGGAAGCCTGCGGCGAAGATTCCCCACTGGAAGAGTTCCGGCTCCTGATCGAAGAGCCACAGATAGGTCAAGGGCAGGACGACCAGACCGGGGATCTGGAAGAGCCTCAGCAGGTTCCCTCGGCTGATCGCCACCGCCAGCAACAGGGCCAGTGCGACGCGTCCGCCCAGGCCCCCGAGTTCCTGCCAGAACTGGATGTCCTTGCCCCGCGTCTTGACCACGCCATCCGGGGCCTCCTGTTTGGCGCGATTGGCTCCTAGCTGAGCGAGGACCTTCTCCCGGTCGAGCAGGGCCTTCTTCGCGGATGGTTTGTCGGTGGTGAGTTGCGCCAACTTCGCATCCAATTCCGTGAATCGGTTGGTCAGGGAGGCCAGTTCGGCCTGGATGGACGTGCGTTTCTCCGGGGGCGTGTTGGTCTCAGCAAGGCGTTTTGCCGTGGCCCGCATCGCAACCCGGACCTTGGCCCGTTGTCCGGCCATCTCGCGGAGTCCCGGGACCTCCATCGTGGCCTGCTCGAAAGCGGGTCGCACCGAATCCAATTGTCGATTCAGTTCGCCGGCTTCCGCCTGAAGCGGTCGCAGCAGCTGTTGCTGGGACGCCAAGGACGGCAAACCGGGCACGATGCGGGTCGGAGTCAATTGGAGCGCCCCGAAGGCGACCCCGTAAGCGCATGCCGAAAGCGCCGCCGTCACCCAGGTTACCCGGCGAAGGGCAGGCGAGAACAGTTCCGAGAAACTGGCCCGTTTGAGGGTTCCGGCCGCCTTGCGCTCCCTCCAAACCTGGGATTCCGGGACGAACGGAAGGAGCAGCGCGATGGGAATCGCCGGCATCAACCCGGTGATCAGCGTGTAGCGCCAATCCGCATGGGCGTTGAAGGGTTCCGGCACGGGCAATGCGGGGAACGAGGCCGCATTCTTCAGGATCCATCCGTTCACAACCGTCACGAACAGCCCGCCGACCGAAGCGAACGCCTGAGTCCAGCCCAACACCTTCTCCTTCCGCCCCTTGTCCGGGAACAACTCGGCCAACCAGGTGATCGCGGCCACGAACTCGACGCAGACCCCGACGAAGGTGGCGCATCTGAAGAAAATGAACCATTCCAACGACGTGCTGAACGCCGCGGCGACGGGTGACAGGGAATAGAGTGCAATGCTCAGGGCCAGAACCGTCTTGCGTCCCAACCGATCGGTCAGCCACCCGCCGATCAAGCCAAATATCCCGCCGCACAGGGCAGCGATCCAAAGCAGCCGTCCGACCCAGGCGGTCACATCCGGGTGATTGGTCGGCAACTGCAGGATCTCCGAAATCGCCGGAGCCGCGATCAACGGCAGGAGGAGCAGCTCATAGGTGTCGAACAGAAACCCGATGGCTGCCACCACCAGCACCAGGATCGTGGTCAGATCCCAGGAACCTGAACCCACTGAACCATTTTTCATACGTAGACGTATCGACTACCCCCCGAAACAGCCCCCTGCAACCATCAAATCCGTGCAAATAGAGTGACAGGTTCAAAGTTGTTGCTTTCTTGGGCAGGGTTCCTATCCTCGGAACATGAGGTTGGCGCGGATCAAGGGGGATTCGGGATGTTCAGCGGTGTATCACTGCATGTCGCGGACCGTCGCTGGAGAGAAATTGCTGAACGAGGCCTGCCGGGAGAAAATGTCCGGCATCCTCATGTCGCTGGCGGCATTCTGTGGGCTCGAGGTGATCACCTACTGCATGATGGCCAACCATTTCCACCTGCTCATCCGGGTGCCTGCAGCCAGGGAGCTTTCCGATGGTGAACTTCTGCAAAGGACCGAGGGATTCTATGGGAAAAAGGGCATCCTGAGCGTTCTGGCTCGTGAGGGGTTTGAGAAGCGTGGGCGCATCGATCTGCACGTGCGGCAGACGCTGCTCGGACGGATGGGCGATGTGTCGGTGTTCATGAAGGAGTTCAAGCAGCGGTTCAGTCGGTGGTTCAACCAACATTCCGATCGCTTCGGGACGCTCTGGGCGGAGCGATTCAAGAGTGTGCTGGTGGAGGATTGCCCCAACGCGCTCCAGACGGTGGCGTCCTACATCGACCTGAATCCGGTGCGCGCAGGTCTGGTGGAGGACCCGAAGGAGTACCGTCATTGCGGGTACGCTGCCGCAGTGTGCGGAGCCAATGGTCAGGTGCGCCGAGGTCTGATGAGCTTCCTGCAGGGCAGGACCTGGACCGAGGCCTCGGCCGAATACCGTAGCGGTCTGCTGCTGCGGTCGGCGGAGTCCGGGCATAGCGGGAAGAAGGCTCTCGACCGTGAGACGATCCGGAAGGCGCTCAAGGACGGCGGGCGACTCAGCGGGGCGAAGATCCTCCGCTTGAGGATCCGCCATATGACCGACGGAGTGGTGCTGGGGTCGAAGGAGTTTGTGGACGGGGTCTTCATCCGGTACCGCCAACGCTTCGGCCCACGCCGCAAGAGCGGAGCGCGCCCGATCCGGGCAGTGCCCCTGCCGGGCCTGATGGCTTTACGCGACCTGCGGGTCGATGTGGTGGGTTGAACCCACCCAACCGCGTGGCCCGGATGGCCCGGGTGGCGAAGCAGCGCCGCATGATTTCCCAAGGGGGCCCCAGCGGGATGCCTGAGCCGGATTGGCCGTCCGCCCCGAAGCCAAGGGCTCTCCTTCAGCCTGCCGCCAAAGCCAAGGCGGCCTCCGCCATCTTGGCGCCGGTCATGCCGTGCTGGATGTAAAGCTCCTCGGCGAGGTAGGCGCTTTGGCCGAACTCTCCTTGGATGCCCAAACTGGTGATCCGGTGGCTGATGCCCGCGCGACTCAAGGCATGGCTGACCTGGGCGCCCATGCCCCCGATGACCTGGTGGTCCTCGATGGTCACCAGACGGCCTCCACAGCGACGGACGGCCACGCCAAGGGTCTCGACATCGACCCGATTGATGAACGGGTTGTTGATCACCGTGGCCGATTTGCCCGCGGCCGCCAGGATTTTGGCAGCCTCGAGGCACTTGCTGAACAGGACACCGCTGCCAATGAGGACCACGTCCGTGCCTTCTTCGATCACCTGGGCCTTGCCCCAGGCGTAGTTGGCCCCCGGGGCCCATTCGACGGGATAGTTCTCCCGGCCGACGAAGAAGACGACACTCTCACCGTCGCCGCCGGCCGCCCTGTCGTCGCCGATGCGGCGGATCGCCGCTTCCATGAAGGCCTCGGCTTCCTTGGCACAACTGGGAGCGATGACGAGGGTGTGCGGGATGGCACTGACGGCCGCGAGATACGTGGTGGCCTGGTGGCTGGCGCCGTCGGCGGCATCCTGGAAACCCACATGCGAGAACATGGAGATCACCGGCGCCTGCGACAGGGCCGCCATGGTGAGCGGCAGGTTGCCCTTGGTGACACCGAACTGGCCGAAGGTGTCGACAATCGGGATGTACCCGACCTTGGCGAGACCGGCGGCGACACTGACCATGTTGGACTCGGCGATGCCGACCTCGATGAAGCGGCCGGTCGCCTTCTGGAAGGTGCTGATGCCCGTGCTTCCTTGGACGTCCGAGCTCACGGAGTAGACCGGATACCCGGCTTGGGCGGCCTTGATGGCGCCCGCAGCCAAGCCGGCCTGCACCTTGTCCTTCTTCACGGCAGGGGCGGCGATGGCAGGTGCGGGGGCGGCCGCCGCCTTGGCCTTCTTCTGCGCCTCCTTGGTTTCCCAATCAGTCCGGAGGGCCTGTCCCCAGGCCAGCAGGTCGGCCGGAACGGCGTGGCCCGAGTAGATCTCGGTCAACCAGTCGACGATCTTCTCGCCGTTGGCGAGAGGGAACCCGTGGCCGCCGGCGGCGTTCTGCTCGGTGGCCTTGATGCCATGGCCCTTGATCGTCTTCAGCCAAAGGCAGACCGGCTTCTCGGGGTGGGCCTCCGCGTCGGCGAATGCGGTTTCCACGGCCGAGTAGACGGCCTGAAGGTCGTGGCCGTTCTCAACCTTGCGGACATCCCAGCCCAAGGGCGCAAGCGCCTCGAAGGTGGGCTGCATGGAGAACGAATCGGCGGTGATGCGACCGGAGAGCTTCGTGTCGTTGTCGGACACGATCATGACGAACGGGTTGACCCGCCCCTTGGCCGCGAGGCCGGGGATGGCGGCGAAGGCCTCCTTGGCCTCGCCCTCCATGGACGCGCCATCGGACATCAGGATCACCGTGGTCCTCCGGTTGCCGGCCAGCCGGTCCGCGATGGCCAGCCCCTGGGCTTGGCCGATGGAGGACCCGAGCGGCCCGTTGGAAAGCAGCACGCCCTCGGGATTCAAATGAGATTCGCCGTGGCCAGTGAGTTTGGATTGGATGCTGCGGAAGCCCTTGAGGCTGTCGGGGGTCATCCCGTCGAACCCATAGTTGGCCCGGATGGCGTAGATACCGTTCTCGGCGTGACCGGCGTCGTTGACGAAATGGTAGGCCTCATGCCACGGCCGGTCCGACGGGGCGAACAGGATGCCATGGACCGCCGAACTCACCTCGGCGAAGGCAGCCGGACCACCCCAATGGCAGGCGGCCCCGCCGACGACGGCATGCACATCCATCAGGGCCACCATCGCCCGGGTCGCACGCGGATCGGCGAGGATCACCGGTTTCCCGGAACGATCGCGGACCTCGACGGCGTGGCGAGGGTTTCCGGGCGTGGCCGCCAGACGGGACTTCAGGGCCTGGGGACGGAGCGGTGGCAGTTCGACGGTTGCGACGACGGACGTGTCTGCGGCCATAAGAATCGATTGGGAGCGGTGTCTCCGAGGGCGGGGTGTTCCCGCAAACGTGCCAAAAGGCTAAGGGCGGACGACGAAATGGGAAGGCGCTTTTTGTCCGCGCCGATCGCCCGATGTGCGCGCCCGGCGACGGCCATGCAGTCCACAAAGAGCTTTTGCCCCCCGCGCCGGTCCCCCATCTTCCCCGCCGTGTCAGGTCTCATCGCCATCGTGGGTCGCCCCAACGTCGGCAAGTCGGCTCTCTTCAACCGGATCGTCGGCCGGCGCATCGCCATCGTCCACGACCAGCCGGGCGTCACCCGGGACCGGGTGATGGCCGAGGCGGAGTGGCATGGCCGTCCCTACACCCTCGTCGACACCGGAGGCATCGGCCTGCTCCGGCGCGAGAAGGCCGAGGATGTCATCACGGCCGCCGCGTTGCAGCAGGTGGACCTGGCCATCGAATCGGCCGATGTCATCCTACTGGTCGTCAATGTCCAGGAAGGCATCGTTCCGCTCGACCAGGAGGTCGCCAAGAAGCTGCGGACCGTCCAGAAGCCGGTGATCGTGGTGGTCAACAAGGCCGACAACCACCAGGCCACCGCAGGCGCCGGGGAATTCTCGGCGCTCGGGTTCCAGCGGATCTTCCCGGTGACGGCCATCCACGGCAGCGGCATCGAGGACCTGATGGACGCGGCCGTCGGTTTTCTGCCGCCGTGGGATCCCGGGGCCGGGGCAGGGTCGGGGACGGTAGATGGCGTCTCGGAGGACCCTGCCGAGGTCGCCGCCGCGGACGGCGCCGAGGCCGGGGAGGCCGAGCCCTCCCGCCCGCGCCGGCCGGCCGGCCCGAAACGCCTGGCCATCGTGGGACGTCCCAACGTGGGCAAGTCGTCGATCATCAACCGCCTGACGGGCGCCCAGCGGGTCATCGTCAGCGCGATTCCGGGCACGACCCGGGACGCCGTCGACGTGCCCTTCGAAATCGTCACGGAGGCGGGCCGCGAACGGTATGTGCTGGTCGACACCGCTGGCGTGCGCAAGGCCCGGCGCATCGACGACACGGTCGAGTATTTCTCGGTCGAACGCACCAAGGATGCCATCGCCCGCTGCGACATCGCCGTGCTCGTCATCGACGCGCTCAACGGGATCACCGAGCAGGACAAGAAGATCGCCGACGTCATCGTCGAGTCCCGCCGCGCCTGCATCGTCGTGGTCAACAAGTGGGACCTGGTGGCGGCGGATGTCCGCAAGGCCCGCGAGGAGGAGGTCCGGGCCAGGAGCCTGAAGCAGCGCGACCGGGACGACCGTCAGAAGCGCCTCACGACGCTGGCCGAGTTCGGCCAGTGGGTGCAGGAGCGGCTCTTCTTCCTCGACTACGCTCCGGTCATCTTCACCTCGGCCAAGGACGGCTTCCAGCTCGACCGCCTGCTCGAGGCCGTGCGCTACGTGTCCAGCCAGTTGGGCCAGAAGGTGCCCACGGCGATCCTCAACCGCACGATCAACGACGCCATCGAGCGGCGCCAGCCGGTCAGCGACCAGGGTCACCGGCTCAGGTTCTACTACGCCACTCAGGTCCGGCAGGCTCCGCCGACCTTCCTGCTGTTCGTGAATCGCGACGAGCTGTTCAGCGCGCCCTACCTGAAGTACCTCACCGGCGAGATGCGGGCCGCCTTCGGCTACGAGGGCTGTCCGATCGTCCTCGCGCCGAAGCCCCGCCCCAAGACGATCGAGCCCGTGCGCAAATTCCGCAAGCAACCCTTCGCCCACAAGCGCGAGGGGGGAGAACGGCGACTGTCGCCGCTGGCCGAAAAGGCGGCGGCCCGGAAGGCCGCCCGGTCCGGGAAGCCGATCCCGGGCAGGTTCCCGGCAAGGCCGGCCGGCCGGCCCGGAACGTCACCCTCTTCCCCGGGTGGCAAGGGAGCGAAATCGGTCGGGTACGCACGGAAGGCCGGTGGCACGGCAGCCGGTCCAGCCGGTGCGCCGGCCCCTGCCGGCGGTCCGGCCCGGGGGCGTCGACCGAACAACCCGGCACCCGGGCATCCCGGTGGCAAGGCCCGGAATGGGCGATCCCGCTCCCGCTGAACGCGTCTCGGAACCTCGAGACGCCGGCCCGCAGGTCCCAAGCCGGGATTCTGGCGGTGGTTGGTGCGCCAAGCCCGGCAACCCACGCCCCGGTTGGCGGTCTGCGGTCGGGGGCGCCGTCGCCGCCTTGGCGTCCGGGCGTTCTGATGTTCTGACGACGTTGCGTTTTGCGCAAACCGAGCGCCTCTTCAGGCCGGCCGCCGGCCCACCATCAGGTAGTCGAGGTACGCGCTCAGGCGCGACTTCATCTCCAGTCGGGACACGATGGCGTCGATCAGCCCGTGCTTCATCAGGAACTCCGCCGTCTGGAAGTCGGCGGGCAATTCCGATTGGGTGGTCGCCTCCACCACCCGGCGCCCGGCGAAGCCGATGGTGGCCCCCGGTTCGGCGAGGATGAGGTCGCCGACGCTCGCGTAGCTGGCCATCACGCCCGCCGTCGTCGGGTCGGTGAGCACGCTGATGTAGGGCAGGCGTTGCTTGGCATGGTAGGCCAGCGCGCCGCAGGTCTTGGCCATCTGCATGAGGCTGAACATGCCCTCGTACATGCGCGCTCCACCGCTCGTGGACACGATGATCAGCGGGATGCCACGGTCGGTCGCCGTCTCGATCAGGCGGGCCAGCTTCTCGCCCACGACCGATCCCATGGAACCCCCGAGGAATTGGAAATCCATCACCCCCAGGGCGACCCGGTGGGTCCCGATGCACCCCACGCCGGTGACCACGGCATCCTTGAGCATCGACATCTTCTTCCGGTAGGCGGCCAGCTTGGCCTCATAACTGGCGGCCCCGCTGAACCTCAGCACGTCGACGCTCTCCATCCGGGCGTCCATCTCCTCGAAGGAACAGGTCTCCACCATCGAGTGGATGCGCTCCCGGGCGCCGATCTTGAAATGGTACGAACACTTGGGGCAGACCTTGAGGTTCGAGTCGAGGTCCTTGTCGTAGATCAGCCCGTCGCATTTGGGGCATTTGGTCCACAGCCCCTCGGGAATGTCCCGTTTCTTGGACTTGGACGTCAGCTTGGGCTTCGTGAGGAAGGCTGTCTCCGCGGCGACATAGGTCGGCGGGGTGACGGCGGGTTCGACGGGCTCGACGCCGATCGCCTTTTTCCGGATGACTTTGGTGGCCATGAACAGGGCAATGTCCCTTCAAGGGGGCGCACTGGAGGGGTGGTTCTACCACCGATCCGGCGCGGACGCCAGCCCCAGAACCGTCCCAGACCGTCCCTGAACCGGCCGCAGGTCCGTGCCGCCAGGTGGACCGGCCCACCCCAGGGCGAGCTCCCCACCCACGCCTCGGACGTCCGGCGGCGCCGGGTTTCTCTGGAACGGCGGACCGGCTTGCCGCCACCATCGTCAGGGAGTCAGGGGCGGCCGCCCCGCTCCGGAACGGGATTCCATGACACGCCTCCTTGCAGCGGCATTTCGAAGCCTGAGCCTCTTGGCCCTTCTTGCGGCCCTCGACCTCCGTTCGGCACCCCCCGAGTGGCCCCAATGGCGCGGTCCCGATGGTCAGGGACACGCCGCGCCCGGAGCCCATCCGCCCCTCCGCTGGAGCGAGACCGAGGGTGTGGTGTGGAAGGCCCCGTTGCCGGGCCGGGGTTGGTCCTCGCCCGTGATCGATGGCCGCCAGATCTGGATGACCGCGGCCCACGAGACGGCGGCCAAGCCCGAGGATGTGAAGCGTCGACTGGCCGCCAACACCGCCGACCAGCCGCTGGTGCTCCTGGAAAAGGTCGACCTGCATGCGCTGTGCGTCGACCGCGACACCGGCCGCATCCTGCATGACCTGAGGATTTTCTCGGAGCGCGAGCCCCAGTGGGTCCACGAGCTCAACAGCTACGCCTCGCCGACCCCCGTGCTGGAATCCGGCCGGGCCTACTTCCACTTCGGCACCTTCGGCACGGCTTGCGTGGACATCCGCTCAGGCCGGTTGCTCTGGACCAATGCGACGCTGCGGATCATGCACGAGAACGGTCCCGGCAGCTCGCCGATCCTCTGGAAAGACCGACTGATCTTCCATCTCGATGGCAGCGACGACCAATCCATCGTGGCCCTGGACACGGCCTCAGGCCGCGTGGCCTGGCGGACCCGGCGATCCGGGGAGATGGCCTCCAACCCCCAGCTCAAGAAGAGCTACGCCACGCCGGCCATCGTGACCCTCGACGGGCGGGAGCAGGTGGTATCACAGGGGGCGGACTGGCTCTACGGCTACGACCCGGCGACCGGCCGGGAACTTTGGAAGGTCCGCTACGGGCAGCTGGGGTTCTCGCACTCGGCCCGAGCGGTGTTCCGCGACGGGGTGGCCTACCTGAGCACCGGGTTCATGAAGCCCGAGATCCAGGCCATCCAGCTCGATGCCAAGCCGCAGCCGCTGCACCGGTGGAAGTACTCGAAGGGGGCGCCGACCATGCCGTCCCCGCTGCTGGTGGGCGACGAGCTGTATTTCGTCGCCGACTCCGGCGGGTTCCTGACCTGCCTCGATGCCCGGACCGGAACCGAGCATTTCCGCGAGCGCCTCGGTGGCAACCACAACGCCTCGCCCCTGCATGCCGGCGGGCACATCTACCTGCCGGGGCGGGAGGGAACGGTGCTGGTACTCGAGCCCGGGACCCGATTTCAGCCGATCGCCACCAACCGGGTGTCCGGCCGGATCCTGGCCACGCCCGCCGTGGTGGGGCGGTCGCTCTTCCTGCGGACAGACCAGGCGCTCTACCGGATCGAATCGCCCACCCGATGAGCGGATCCGAAGCGCCCAGCGATGGGGCGGGTCCCCTGACGGCCCCGGCTTCCGCGGCTCCCGCCGGCCCGCTGCTCCCGGAACATGAACCGGTGATCTCCGCCACCCGACTCTGGCTGGAGCGGGCGGTGATCGGACTGAACCTGTGCCCCTTCGCCCGGGCGGAGTACGTCCGGAACCGGATCACCTTCCGGGTCAGCGCGGCGACGACGACCACGGCCCTGGCCTCGGACCTGGAGGCGGCGCTGCGGGAGTTGGTGTCCCACGATCCGGCGCGCATCGAGACGACGCTGCTCATCCACCCCGGGGTGCTCGGGGATTTCCTCAAGTACAATGAGTTCCTCGGCGAGGCCGATGCGCTGCTCGTCCGCATGGGATTGGAAGGCGTGGTCCAGATCGCCAGCTTCCACCCGGGTTATCTGTTCGCGGGTGAAGACCCTGCCGACATGAGCCACTTCACCAACCGTTCGCCCTACCCGACGCTGCACCTGTTGCGCGAGGAGTCCGTCGAGCGGGCGATCCGGTCGGGCGAACCGGCCGAGGCCATCGTGGCCAGGAACCTGAAGACCCTGCGGGCGCTGGGGCCCGAGGGATGGCGGCGCCTTGTCATGTCCCGCCCGGCGGCCTGAAGGGCGACGGGCCGCGGGCCGGCCCCGAGGTCGGATCGTCCTGAGGATCCCGTCCGATCCGGCGACGGAACCCTTGGCGGCGGCTGCGATCCGGGGCCCGCAGGAAGCGCCCCAAGGCGCCAATGTTGGGCTTTCCAAACGGGGCTCGGCCGGTATGTTCCCCGCTCCTGTCGAGGAGTCGGTGTGTGCCCCACAAGGGCCGCCCGCTTCCGGCCGGTCCTGCATCAAGATGGACGCCGCACACATTCGCAATTTCAGCATCATCGCCCACATCGACCACGGGAAGACCACCCTGTCGGATCGGTTGCTCCAGTCCACGGGCACCGTCGAGGACCGGACGCTGCAGGAGCAGCACCTCGACGCGATGGACCTCGAGAAGGAACGGGGCATCACCATCAAGGCCCATCCGGTGACGATGTACTACCAGGCCAAGAACGGGGAACGCTACGAGCTGAACCTGATCGACACCCCGGGACACGTCGACTTCGCCTATGAGGTGAGCCGCTCGCTGAGCGCCTGCGAAGGGGCGCTGCTCATCGTCGATGCCGCCCAGGGGGTCGAGGCCCAGACCGTGGCCAACGTGCACCTGGCGATGAAGCAGGGACTGGTGATCATCCCGGTGATCAACAAGATCGACCTGCCGCATGCCAACATCCCGATGGCCAAGCAGCAGCTTGAGGACATCCTGGCCATCCCCGGCGAGGACGCCATCCTCGCCAGCGCCAAGGAGGGCATTGGCATCCCCGACATCCTCGAGGCCATCATCCACCGCCTGCCGGCACCGAAGCCGACCGACGCCAAGTCGTTCCAGGCGCTCATCTTCGACAGCTACTTCGACACCTACAAGGGCGTGGTCATCCTGGTCCGCGTGACCAACGGCACCCTGAAGCCCGGCATGATGGTGAAGCTGCTGCACTCGGGCCGCACGGTGGAGATCAAGGAGGTCGGCTCCTTCAAGCCCAAGCCCTACACGCGCGACCAGTTGACTGTCGGCGAGACGGGCTACATCACGGCCAACATCAAGACGCCGCGTGAGGTGAAGGTCGGCGACACCATCACCGACCCGCGCAATCCCTCGTCCGAGCTGCCCGGGTTCCAAGAGATCCACCCGATGGTCTTCTCGGGCATCTACCCCATCAACACGGCCGACTACGAGAACCTCAAGGTCAGCATCGCCAAGCTGCAGCTCAACGACTCGGCCCTGACCTTCCAGACCGAGAGCTCGGCGGCGCTGGGCTTCGGCCTCCGATGTGGATTCCTGGGCCTGCTCCACATGGAGATCGTGCAGGAGCGCCTGCGCCGGGAGTTCGACATGGACATCATCGCGACCTACCCGAGCGTCGTGTATCAGGTCCAGATGACCGACGGCACCATCAAGCAGGTCGACAATCCGGCCTTCATGCCCGATGTCACCTACATCGAGACGGTCTTGGAGCCCATCGTGAAGGCCTTCGTGATCACCCCGGGCGAGAACCTGGGCGACATCATGGGGCTGATTTCCGAGAAGCGCGGGTTCATCAAGAACACCGAGACGCTCGATACCCGGCGCGTGATGCTCACCTGCCGGATCCCGATGAACGAGATCCTCATCGACTTCCACGACCGCATCAAGTCCATCACCCGGGGCTACGGCTCGATGGACTACGAGCCGGATGGCATGGAGGCCAGCGACATGGTGAAGCTCGACATGCTCGTCAATGGCGAGGTGATGGAGGCCTTCTCCAGCCTGGTGCACCGTTCCAAGGCCGAGGCCCGGGGGCGCAACCTCGCGGCCAAGCTCAAGGAAGTCATCCCGAGGCAGCAGTTCCAGGTGGCCATCCAGGCGGCCATCGGCGGCAAGATCGTCGCCCGCGAGTCGGTCAGCGCGCTCCGCAAGGACGTGACGGCCAAGTGCTACGGCGGCGATATCAGCCGCAAGCGCAAGCTCCTGGAGAAGCAGCGTGAGGGCAAGAAGCGCATGAAGTCCGTCGGCTCGGTGGACATCCCGCAGGAGGCCTTCGTCGAAGTCCTCAAGACCAACTGACGGGTCTGCAGCGCTCCGATGGAGGTCCACCCCGAGATCCAGTTCCGGAGGCTCGCGGGTGCCGCCACGGGTCGCCCGCAGGCGGCCGATCCCGACCGTCACTGCGCAGGTCGCGGCACCCGACGATCGGCGGGTGCCACCGCCCGGGCGGTCACTCTCATCGAACTGCTCTGTGTCATGGCGATCATCGGCATCCTGATGTCGATGATCGCTCCGGTGGCCTTCAAGGCACTGAAGAAAGCCCGTCAACTGAGCGGCGAAATCGAGGGTCCTGCCTTCCAGGAGGAGATCCAGCGCAAGTACACGCCCTACCGTCTGGCCAACCCCGGCCATCCGGTCCTCGACCGGGACGGGTTCATCCGGGCGTGCGGGTTGAGCACCAAGGCGGCAGCCTGGCTCAAGAGCCGTGAGGTGCGGTTCACTCCCTTCAGCGGTTCCACCCCGGCGACGACGGCGGTGATCGAGCAGCGGATGACGGTGATCCCGAACCGGCCGCAGGTGA
>VHCX01000046.1 GCA_016871615.1 Verrucomicrobiota bacterium | reverse complement strand
CGCTGCTCTTCACCGACGAGGACGGCGAGACGTCCGCCGGCCTGGTCAACAGCGTGCAGATCCGCAACGGCACGCTGAGCGACGCCGAGGTCGCCGCCCTGGGCGGTGCCACCGCGGACGGCATCCCCGGCGCGGTCTCCTCGGGCATCAAGATCGCCGGCATCAGCGCCAGCGGCGCCAACCTCGTCATCACCTGGGCCGGCGGCGCCGGCATCAAGCTCCAGAGTGCGGCCACCCTTGGCGGCGCCTGGACCGACGTGGCGGGCAGCGAGGGTGCCAGCTCGGCCACCGTCGCTCCCAGCGCGGCCGCGGCGTTCTTCCGCCTGGTGAAGTGATTCCCCGGGGCCTCGGCCCCGTTTGGACAGGGGGCCGGTCGCAAGACCGGCCCCTTTTTTCATGGCCCCGGTTTCCCTTGAAGGCGTTCCGGGGGTAGCCTCCGGCCCATGGCGAAGGAGACCATCCGCGTCGTCGGGGCGCGGCAGCACAACCTCAAGAACCTCACGCTGGAGATCCCACGGGATCGCCTGGTGGTGATCACCGGGCCCAGCGGCTCGGGCAAGTCGTCGCTGGCCTTCGACACGCTCTTCGCCGAGGGGCAGCGGAAGTACGTCGAGAGCCTCTCGGCCTACGCACGCCAGTTCCTCGACCAGCTTCAGAAGCCCGAGGTGGACCACATCGAGGGCCTCTCGCCGGCCATCGCCATCGAGCAGCGCACCAGCGGGGCCAACCCGCGGTCCACCATCGCCACCACCACCGAGATCTACGACTACCTGCGCCTCCTCTACGCGCACCTGGGGCAGCCCCACGATCCCGAGACCGGCACGCCCATGTCCTGCCAGTCGGCCTCCGAGATCACCGACCGCATCGCGAACCTGCCGGCCAAGACCCGTCTGATGGTGCTCGCCCCGGTGGTCGAGGACCAGCGGGGCGAGTTCCGCGACGTGCTCGAGCGCCTGCAGCGCGAGGGATTCGTGCGGGTGCGCGCGGATGGCCGGATCCTCGAATTGAACCCCAAGGAGCCCATCCGGCTCGACCCGAAGGCCTCGCACCATGTCGACGTGGTGGTGGACCGCATCGTCGTCGCCGACGGGGTCCGGGTGCGGCTGGCCGACTCGGTGGAGACGGCGCTGCGCTGGGGCGAGGGTCGGCTCAAGGTGCTGCACCAGGCTCCGGACCGCCCCGCCGACCCGTGGACCGAGACGCTGCACTCCACGCGCATGTTCTCGCCGGCCACCGGCCGGTCCTTCGACACGCCCACGCCGCAGCATTTCTCGTTCAACTCGCCCAAGGGGGCCTGTCCCGTGTGCCACGGCCTGGGGCAGAAGATGGTCTTCGACCCGGCGCTGATCGTCCCCGACGAGGGCAAGTCGCTCGAGGATGGGGCCGTGCAGCCCTACCGGAGGATGGGCGGCAAGAAGATGGCCGGCTACTACAAGGGGCTGCTCAAGGGCGTCGCCCAGCATTGCGGCGCCCCGATGGACCGACCCTGGAAGGAACTGCCCGAGGCGGCACGGCGGGCCCTCATGCACGGGACCGGCACCGAGGAGGTGGACTTCTGGTTCCTGTCCGGCGGCGTGCCCAAGAAGACGCGCAAGGCCTTCGAGGGAGTCCTGCCCAACCTCGAGCGGCTTTACGCCGAGAGCGAGAGCGAGTTCACCCGCAACCGGCTCAAGGCCTACATGACCCTCCAGCCCTGCGACGCCTGCCTGGGCCGACGGCTGCGTCCGGAGATGCTGGCGATCACCCTCGGCCAGGAGCGCCTGCCCGGCTCGCCGGTGCCCGGCCGGAGCATCGCCGACTTCTGTGCCCTCTCCATCGCCGACGCGCATGCCTTTCTGGGCGGGCTGACCCTGGGGGAGCTTCAGCGTCGCATCGCCGGCGAGGTCGTGCTCGAGATCCGCAAGCGGCTCGGGTTCATGGTGGAGGTGGGCCTAGGCTACCTCACCCTCGACCGCGAGAGCGGCTCGCTCAGCGGTGGCGAGGCCCAGCGCATCCGTCTGGCCACCCAGATCGGCGCCGGGCTGGTCGGGGTCCTCTACATCCTCGACGAGCCGAGCATCGGCCTCCACCAGCGCGACAACGACCGCCTGCTGGAGACGCTCCGCCGGCTGCGCGACGCGGGCAACTCGGTGCTCGTGGTGGAGCACGACGAGGACACGATCCGTGCGGCCGACCACGTGCTCGACCTCGGCCCGGGTGCCGGCGTCCACGGGGGCGAACTGGTGGCCCAGGGCACGCCCGACGCGATCATGGCCAGCCCGCGCTCGGTCACCGGCCGCTACCTGTCGGGCGACCTGTGCATCCCCGTGCCACGCCATCGCATCGATCCCCGCGAGGACAAGGGCTGGATCGAGATCCTCGGGGCCACCGAGAACAACCTGCGCGACGTCGATGCCCGCATCCCCTTGGGCACGCTCACCTGCGTCACCGGCGTCAGCGGCAGCGGCAAGTCCACCCTCGTCGACGACATCCTGCGGCGCACGCTCTTCCGGCAATGGTACGGCTCGAAGGAGCGGCCCGGGGCGCACCGCGAGATCCGCAACCTCGAACGGCTCGAGAAGTGCATCGTCATCGACCAGGCTGCCATCGGGCGCACGCCGAGGTCGAACCCGGCCACCTACACCGGGATGTTCAACGAGATCCGCGACCTCTTCGCCTCGGTGGCCACGGCGCGGGTGCGCGGCTACGACGCCGGCCGATTCAGCTTCAACGTCCAGGGCGGGCGCTGCGAGAAGTGCGAGGGCGACGGCGTACTCAAGATCGAGATGCACTTCCTGCCGCCGGTCTACATCACCTGCGAGGCCTGTGGCGGCCGGCGCTACAACCGCGAGACCCTGGAGATCACCTACAAGGGCCTGAACATCGCCGACGTGCTCCAGCTCACCGTGGACGAGGCCGTGGCCTTCTTCCGAGCGGTGCCCAAGCTCCATGCCCCCTGCCTGACCTTGGCCGAGGTGGGCTTGGGCTACCTGCGTCTGGGGCAGTCGGCCACCACCCTGTCGGGCGGCGAGGCCCAGCGGCTCAAGCTGGCGGCCGAGCTGTCGCGCCGGCAGACCGGGCGGGTGCTCTACCTGCTCGACGAGCCGACCACCGGGTTGCACTTCCGGGACATCGCCAAGCTGCTCGAGGTGCTCTTCCGGCTGCGTGACGGGGGCAACACCCTGGTGGTCATCGAGCACAACCTCGACGTGATCAAGACCGCCGACTGGGTGATCGACCTGGGGCCCGAGGGCGGCTCCGGTGGCGGTCGGATCATCGCCCAGGGCACGCCAGAGACCGTGGCTGCCACGCCGGGCAGCCATACCGGCCGGTACCTCACGCGCGTGCTCCGCCATAAGCCGATGCCTAGGCACCGGCCGAAGGCGGGTTGACGCGCGCCCGAGTCCCACCACGTTGGGCCTACAATGCTCCGCCTCGAGGATCTCGCCGAACTGGCCTCCCGCCACGCCGAAGCCCTGCCTGCCCGCGTGGCCGCCTTCGACCTCGGCGGCCGACGGTTCGACGGCAACGTCCGCAGCGACCTCATGGGGGTCATCAACCTCTCGGCAGACTCCTGGTACCGCGAGAGCGTGGTGCTCACCGCGGAGGCCGCGATCCGGAGGGGCCATGTCCTGGCGGCGCAGGGGGCGGCCATCCTTGACATCGGCGCCGAGTCCACCCTCGCCCATGCCGCGCGCGTCGACGACGCGGCCCAGACCTCGCAGCTCCTGCCGGTCGTCCACGAACTGGCGGCCTCCGGGCATGTGGTCTCCGTCGAGACGTACCACCCGTCGGTCACCCGGGCCTGCCTCGAGGCCGGGGCCAAGGTGCTCAACCTCACCGGCAACGACCGCAGCGACGAACTCTTTCGCATGGTGGCCGACCACGACGCGGCCGTGATCCTCTGCCACGTCCAAGGGAGCAACGTCCGTGAGGTGGGCGACCTCGACCTCTCGGGCGATCCCGCGGCCCGCCTGCACGACCACTTCGCCCGCCAGATCGAGGCGGCCCAACGGAACGGGGTGAGCCGCCTGTGGATCGACCCGGGCCTGGGGTTCTACTACCGCAACCTCGGCGACTCGAAGACGCGCATCCGCCACCAGATGCGGGTCTTCCTCAACACCTTCCGCCTGCGCTCGCTCGGCTTCCCCACCTGCCATGCCCTGCCGCACGCCTTCGAGTGCTTCGAGGACGAGGTGCGTTCGGCCGAGCCCTTCTTCGCCGTCCTGGCCGCCTTGGGGAAGACCGACCTCCTGCGCACCCACGAGGTGCCCCGCACCCGGGCCGTGCTGGAGACCCTCCGGGTCTGGTGACCCCGTGCCCTTGGGATCCCGTCGTCCCGAACCCGCCGGCAGGTTCCGGTGCCGGGGCCTGCCGGCGATTCTGGATGGCTGGGGCCCTCGCCCCGCCGGCCTCGGTCGTTGCCCGCGGGCCCGGTTCCGGTCCACCTTCCGGCTCACCGTGGAAGAGACCCTGACCCTCCGACCCATCGGCTTCCTGCGCTCCGGGAAGGGGGTGCGTTTCAAGACCCTCCATCAGCCGGACGAGTCGGCACCGGAGACCAACGTGCTGGAGCTGACCCCGGGGCCCGGCCTCCGCGAGGCGCTGCGCGACCTGGCCGGCATCGAGCGGATCTGGCTGCTGTGGTGGTTCCATCGCGCGGAGTCGTGGCGGCCCCTGGTGCTCCCGCCGCGCGGTCCCGCCCGACGTCGCGGGGTCTTCGCCACCCGCTCGCCGCATCGACCGAACCCCGTCGGCATGACGCCGGCCCGCCTGCTGGGCATCGAGGGCCTGCGCCTGCTGCTGGGGCCCTGCGACCTGCTGGAGGGCACCCCGATCCTCGACATCAAGCCCTACGTCCCCGCCTACGACGCCTTTCCCGTGTCCTCCGCCGGCTGGATCGACGAGGTCGAATCCCTGCAGGCGGGCCCGCCGCGCTTCGAGGTGGCCTGGGCCGACCTCGCCCGGGAGCAGGCCGGTTGGCTCGCCTCGGCGTGGTCGGTCGACTTCCGCCCGAGGTTGGCCGACCTCCTCGCCCGGGATCCTGGGCCCCATCGTTCCCGCAGGATCCGCCGTCAGGCCGGGGGTGGTTTCTGGATCGGCTGCGGCGGATGGAAGGCGCTCTTCCGCGTGGAGGGTGCCCGCGTGGAGATCCTCCGCCTGCAGCCGTCCTTCCCGGTGCGTTTCCTGATGGAGGCCTGGCGTGCCGTGCCCGACCGCGAGGCCCAGATGGCCTTCCTCAAGCGTTGGCCCTGCCCGGAACTCGAGCTGCGGGAAGGCCTCCCTCCGAAGGCCTCCCGGGACGGGTGACGGGCACGCTCCCTGGCCCGCCTCCGCGCCATGGCGTGCGCGCCGGACCGTATCTGCCCGCACCCGAGCGCACGGGCCCCCGGATTTTTTCTTTGAGTGTCGGCCTGGTTTTCGCCAGAAACAGCGTCCTTTGACCCGGCCATGGCCCTGATCGTGCAAAAATTCGGCGGCACCTCCGTCGGCAACACCGAGCGCATCCAGAATGTCGCCCGACGCGTGGCCCAGTACCGGGCCAAGGGCGACCAGGTGGTCGTCGTGGTCTCCGCCATGAGCGGGGTCACCGACCGGCTCATCGGGTTGGCCAAGGAGATCACGCCGCTGCCCGACGAGCGCGAGATGGACATGCTCTTGGCCACCGGTGAGCAGCAGACCATCGCGCTGGCGGCCATCGCCCTCCAGGCCCAGGGCCAGAAGGCCGTGTCCTTCACCGGGGCCCAGGCGGGCATCGTCACCGACGGCACCCACACCAAGGCCCGCATCCAGAACATCACGCCCGACGAGGTGCACAAGGCCCTCGACGACGGCAACGTGGTGATCGTGGCCGGCTTCCAGGGACGCACCCGCGACGGCGACATCACCACGCTGGGCCGTGGCGGTTCCGACCTGTCGGCCATCGCCCTGGCCGCGGCCCTCAAGGCCGACCTCTGCCAGATCTACACCGACGTCGACGGCGTCTACACCGCCGACCCGAGGCTCGTCCCGGCCGCGCGCAAGATCCCCGAGATCTCCTACGACGAGATGCTCGAGATGGCCGGCGCAGGCTCCAAGGTGATGCAGCTCCGCTCGGTCGAGTTCGCCAAGAAGTTCAACGTCGTCTTCGAAGTCCGTTCCAGTCTCAACGACAATCCCGGCACCATCGTGAAAGAAGAAACCTCCAGCATGGAGGACGTCGTCGTCCGCGGCGTCTCGCTCGACAAGAACCAGGCCAAGGTCACCGTCTGGGGCCTGCCCGACCAGCCCGGCCGAGCCGCCTGCATCTTCAACGCCCTGTCCGAGGCCGCAATCAACGTGGACATGATCGTCCAGAACGCCAGCCACGCGGGCGGCAATCTGGCCACCGACCTGACCTTCACCGTCGACAAGCCCGACCTCACCAAGGCGGGCAAGGTGCTCGAGGGGCTGCGTTCCGAGCTGGGCTTCCGCGAGGTGTCCACCGACGAGTCCATCGGCAAGGTGTCCATCGTGGGCGTGGGCATGCGCAGCCACAGCGGCGTGGCGGCCCGGATGTTCACCGTGCTGGCGGCCGAGGGGGTGAACATCGGCCTCATCTCCACCAGCGAGATCAAGATCAGCGTGGTGATCGACCTGGCGGGCGGCGAGAAGGCCATGCGCGCGCTGCACAAGGCCTTCCTCGAGTAGGTCACCCCGGGCCCCTGCGGGCCGATCCCTCGGGTCAACCGGCCTGAATGCGCTTCTGTGCCGGGCGGGAATCCCACGCCGGCCATGTTCCCGGATCGGGGCGGACACTGCCAGGAAATCGCCGCTTGCCGGCAGGGTGCCGACTGCGTAACGAAGGGACATGACTCCCGTTCCGTGCCGGCACTCCGCTGCGTTCACCCTCATCGAACTCCTGGTGGTGATCGCCATCATCGCGATCCTGGCCGGAATGCTCCTGCCCGCCCTCGCCAAGGCCAAGGCCAAGGCCATGGGCACCGGCTGCATGAACAACCTCAAGCAGCTCCAGCTGGCGCACATGATGTACCCGCTGGACAACGAGGATCGCATCACGCAGCCGGGCAACTCCCGGGACGAGCGGTTCCAGTGGGTCGGCGGATGGATGGGATGGCCCGGGCCGTTCCCGGGCGACAACACCAACCAGCAGATGCTGCTCAACCCGGCCAACTCGTGGTTCTCGCCCTACCTGCAGTCGGCCGCGATCTACAAGTGCCCGGCCGACCTGAGCATGGTGACCCTGGGCGGGCGCAAATACGCCCGGGTCCGGAGCATGGGGATGAGCCAGGCGATGGGCGGTCCGGGCGGGTGGCTGCCCCCGGGCTCCGGCTACCAGGATGGCCAGCAGCGCTACCGCATCTTCAAAAAGGCCTCGGACATCGCCGCCGTGGGTGCGTCGCAGATGTACGTGCTGCTCGACGAGCACCCCGACAGCATCAACGCCGGTGGCTACGCCAACCAGATGGTCGAGAGCCCGGGTTCGGCCCGCATCATCGACTACCCCGCCAGCTACCACAACCGCGCCGCCGGCATTAGCTTTGCCGACGGCCACACGGAGATCAAACGGTGGCTCGACCCGCGCACCGTCCAGCCGGTGAAGTTCTACGACATGCCCCTGAACGTGGCGTCGCCGAACAACGTGGATGTCATCTGGCTGGCCGAGCGCACCAGCGTGCGCAACTGAAGGCACGAAAAAAGGCACCCCGGTGGGGGTGCCTGTTGCACGCGTCGTTGGCCTGGTCCGAAGATCCCGCCTGGACGTCGTCGGAGGGCTTATTCGCCGACCTGGTAGCGCAGGAAGCGGCGGATGGACAGGGTGTCGCCCAGCTGCTTGCCGACCGCGCCCAAGTGGGCCTCGACCTTGAGGTCGGGGTTCTTGACGAAGCCCTGCTCGAGCAGGCAGTTGGTCTCGAAGTACTTGTTGAGCTTGCCCTTGAGGATGCCCTCCATGGCGGCGGCGGGCTTGCCCTTGAGGGCGTCGGACTGGGAAGCGATCTCGCGCTCCTTGTCGACGATCTCCTGGGGCACCTCGGCGCGGCTGACGGCGATCGGGCTGGCAGCGGCGATCTGCAGGGTCACGTCGCGCAGCAGTTGCTTGAACTCCTCGGTCTGGATCGTGGCCGGGTTCGTGGCTCCCACCTCGACCATCACGCCGACCTTGCCGCCGGTGTGGATGTAGGCGGCCAGGGCGCCCGTGCCCTGGACCTCGAGGCGGGTGACGCGGCGGACCTGGATGTTCTCACCGATCCGGGCGACGGCCGCGACACGGTCGGACTCGAGGTCGACGCCGGCCTGCGACGCGGCCTTGGTGGCCAGCTCGCCGACGAAGGCCTTGAAGGAATCGTTGCGCGCGACGAAGTCGGTCTCGCAGTTGACCTCGATGAGGGCGCCCACCTGGCCGCCTCCGAGCACGGCCTGGCCGATGAGGCCTTCGTTGGCGGCGCGATCGGCCTTCTTCACGGCGGCGGCCGCACCCTGCTTGCGCAGGAGGTCGACGGCGGCGTTGAGGTCGCCCTGGGTCTCGTCCAGGGCCTTCTTGCAGTTCATCAGTCCGGCGCCGGTCATGGCGCGCAGTTGCCCGACGAGGGCTGGGGTGATCTCAGGCATGAAGAGTATCGTTTTGGGGGTGGTGTGGTTCGTGAAAACGCGCCGGAGCGTTTCCCGCTCCGGCGCGTTCTGGAGAGGGATTCCTGATCAGGCGGCGGCCGGGGCGGACTCGGCCGGGGCGGACTCCGCAGGAGCGGCGGGGGCGGCGGGGGCGGCCTGCGGCTCGTCGCGGTTGATGCGGCGGCTCTTCCGGGCGTCGGCCTCGGCCTTGCCCTGGGTGACGGCCTCGGTGACGGCCTGCAGGAGGATCTTGATGGACCGGATGGCGTCGTCGTTGCCGGCGATCGGGTAGTCGACGAGATCGGGATCGGCGTTGGTGTCGACGATGGCGACCAGCGGGATCCGCAGGCGGCGGGCCTCGGCCACGGCGTTGTGCTCGCGCTTGAGGTCGATGACGAACATCACGTCGGGGGCGGCGTCGATGGCGCGGAGACCGTCGAGGTTCTTGAAGAGCCTCTGGTGCTCGCGGCGGATCATGGACTGCTCCTGCTTGACGTACTGGTTGATCGAGCCGTCCTGCTCCATGCGCTCGATCTCCTTCATGCGCTTCATGGAGCGCTTGACGGTCTTGAGGTTGGTCAGGGTGCCGCCGAGCCAGCGCTCGGTGACGAAGGGCTGCCCGCAGGCCTTGGCCGACTCCTTGACGGCCTCCTGGGCCTGCTTCTTGGTGCCGACGAAGAGGATGTTGCCGCCCTTGGCCGCGGTGGCGGCGAGGAACTTGCAGGCCTCCTCGAGCTGCACGACCGTCTTGGACAGGTCGATGACGTGGATGCCGTTGCGGGCCTCGAAGATGAACCGCTTCATCTTGGGGTTCCAGCGACGGGTCTGGTGGCCGAAGTGGACGCCTGCCTCGAGGAGTTCCTTGATTCCGATGGTGCTCATGTGTGTCTGCGCTGCTTCCTGGTGTCGGGCGACGGGGCTGGCACCCTGGGGGTGAGCCTCCGTTCCCATCCGGCGGAAGGACCGGATTATTCTTGGTTGGGTACGATGGTGGCCACCCGACGCACATGCGCCGGGCCGATTCAAGGCCGTTGCCCGTCAGGTGGAGACCACCGGCGGGGCTGATGATCCTACCGGTCGGGGGGGCTCCAGCAACAGGTTTTTTCGAGCCCGCCGGGCGGATCGATCGGGCGGTGCGGTCGGTCGGGTCACCCGAGGACGGCCCGGACCACGGACCCGTGCACGTCGGTCAGGCGGTGGTCCCGGCCCCCGTAGCGGAAGGTCAGGCGCTCGTGGTCGAGGCCGAGGGTGTGGAGCAGGGTGGCGTGGAGGTCGTGGATGTGCACAGGGTCCTCGATGGCCTGGGCGCCGTACTCATCGGTGCGACCGTGGGTCATGCCGCCCCGCACGCCGCCCCCCGCCATCCAGACGGTGAAGCCGCGGTGGTTGTGGTCCCGGCCGTCCTGCTGGCGGCTGTCGGGCGTGCGACCGAACTCGCCGCCCCAGAGGACCAGGGTGTCGTCCAGCAGGCCCCGGGCGTCGAGGTCCGCGATCAGTCCCGCGGCGGGACGGTCGAGGGCGCGGGCGTTCTTGCGGAGGGCGGCCTCCAGGTTCTGGTGCTGGTCCCAGCCGCCGAGGTTGACCTCGATGAAGCGCGCGCCGGCCTCGGCGAAGCGACGGGCCAGCAGGCACTGGCGGGCGAACCCGTCGACGCCGGTCTCGCCGATCCCGTACAGGGCCCGCGTCGCGGCGCTCTCCCGGCCGAGGTCCAGCAGGTCCGGAACCTCGGACTGCATGCGGAAGGCCAGCTCGCCGGCCTGGATGGCGGCCTCGATGGCTCCACCCCCGGGTTCCGCCCCGGGCGCACCATCGAGCCTCTCCCGGTTCATCGCGTGGACCAGGTCGAGCTGGCGTCGCTGTTGTCCGGTCGTGAACTGCCCCTGGGTGACATGGCTCATGCCGGCCTCCGAGGATCCCTCGCGGCCCGAGCCGATCCGTGTGCCCTGGTAGAGCGCCGGCAGGAAGGCGCTGCCGTAGTTGGCCGCCCCGAGCCGCGCCGGCGGGCTGATGCTGATGAACCCCGGCAGGTTCTCGTTGGCGCTGCCCAGCCCATAGAGCACCCAGGAACCGAGCGACGGGCGCACGAACCGGGCGCTGCCGGTGTGCAGCTGCGTGAAGGCTTGCGGGTGGTTCGGGATGTCCGTCCGCATGGAGTGGACCATGCAGAGCCGGTCGGCCTGGCCGGAAAGGTGCGGGAAGAGCTCGCTCATCCACAGGCCCGACTGCCCGTGTTGTCGGAAGGCGAAGGGCGAGCCGACGAGTTGCGTGCCCCGTCCCCGTCCCGGCCCGGATTTGCCGTGGTCCCGTCGCAGCCGGGGCTTGGGATCGAAGGTGTCCTGGTGCGAAGGGCCTCCCTGCATGCACAGGAAGATCACCCGCCGGGCGGTCGCCCGATGATGCCGGATCGCCGGACGCCCCGTGGATTCGCCCGGGGTGCCGGCCGGCGTCGGGGCGGCCCCCGCATCGGCCGCCAGTCCCCGGAACGCCAGCCATCCGAAGCCTGCCGCCGCGCTGCGGAGGAGGTGCCTGCGGCTCGTGGCCCTGCCCGTCGGAGGCAGGCCGGGGCCGGATGGGGATGGGGCCGATGGCCGGTGGTTGTCCGTGGGGTTCATGGGATCTCGGGTCGGGTGGTCAGGGAAGGTAGCGGAACTCGGCGCAGGCGAAGAGCGCCTGGGCGAAGAGCGACCAGGCGGTCTCCCGGCCGGGCGGCCGCCCGTTGCGGGTGTCCCGGGCGGCGGCTTCGCGGCGGACGAAACCGAGGGCCCGGTCCACCTCGCGGGGCCGGGGATCCCGGGCCAGCGCCAGCCGGTAGGCCAGCGCCACGCGCCCGGCGTCGTCCTCGACCGGTGCCTCCAGGAGCCTCCGGGCCAGCGCGCGCGCCTGCGTCTGGGCGAAGGGGCTGTTCATCAGGAAGAGCGACTGCGACGGCACGAGCGTCTCGTCCCGTTGCGCTACCACCAGGCTCGGCTCGGCCGCGTCGAAGATGTCGAGGACCTCCGGCACCGCGTCGCGGATCACCGGCAGGTACAGGCTGCGCCGGTCGAGGCGTTCGCCCGCCCGCTCGCCGACCAGGCGGCCCGGCGGGGCCGTGTCGCCGATCTGCGCCACCACCGAGCCCCGCAGCGGCCTGGGGTCCAGCGTCCCGGCCACGCTCAGCACGGCGTCCCGCAGCGACTCCGCATCCAGCCGCCTTGGGCGGGCCCGCCACAGCAGATCGTCGTCCGGATCCACCGCCAGCGCCGCCGGGTCGGCCTGCGAGGACAGCCGATACGTGCGGCTGAGCACGAGGTGGCGGACGAGCGACTTGGTGGAGCCGCCACCCTCCAGGAAGCGCCGGGCGAGGTGGTCGAGCAGCTCCGGGTGGGTGGGACTCTGACCGTTCCTCCCGAAATCGTCACCGCTGGCCACCAGGCCGCGTCCGAAGAGGTGCTGCCAGATGCGGTTCACCGCGACGCGCGCGGACAGCGGGTTCTCCGGATGCGCCAGCCAGTCGGCCAGCTCGCGGCGACCGCTCCCGGTGGGCGGGATGGGAAGCCCGTTCGTCGGCCCGAGCAGCGGCAGGAGCCCGCGGGGCACGCGGCCGGAGCGCTGGGTCACCTCGCCCCGCACGAGGAAGAACGCGTCCTCGGGACGGCCTTCCCGAGCGCCCATGGCCATGGCGTTGGTGGCCCGGTTGTCCGGGATGCCGGCGGGCCGGCCGGCGCGCTCCGGGGAACGCCGTCGCAACGGCGGGCCGGGCCGGGGCTCGAGGGCCAGCTCAGAGCGGGCGGCCCCGGTCAGCGGGATCAGGCTCGACGGCTGCCGGTTGCGGGCCTTGTCGCCGGTGGTTCCGTAGCACGTCTCGGTGCTCCGGAAGATCCCGGCCAGCGCGTAGTAGTCGCGCTGCGAGATGGGATCGAACTTGTGGTCGTGGCAGCGGGCGCAGGCCACGGTGACCCCCAGGATCGCGCGGGTCGTGGTGTCGATCTGCTCATCTACCAGATCGGCCAGGAACTGTTCGCGCCGCCCCTCGTTGAGGCCCTTCGTGCCGATGGCGAGGAAGCCGGTGGCGACGACCAGCCCGTCGCGTTGCTCCGGCGGTGCCGTCCGGGCGAGCAGGTCGCCGGCGACCTGCTCGCGCAGGAAGTCGGCGTAGGGCTTGTCGGCGTTGAAGGCGTCGACCACCCAGTCCCGATACCTCCACGCCTCGGGGAAGAGGTGGTTGCGTTCCTTGCCCGCGCTCTCGGCGAACCGGGCCACGTCGAGCCAGTGCCTCGCCCAACGCTGGCCGAAGGCCGGGCTGGCCAGCCAGTCGTCCACCTGCCGGGTGTAGCGGGACTCCGGCACCCCCGCGCCGTCCGCCGGGGTGAAGGCTGCGACCTGCTCCGGCGTGGGTGGCAGGCCGGTCAGGTCGAAGCTGGCCCGTCGCAGCCACTCGAGCGGCGAGGCCTGCCGCACGGGGCGCAGCCCGGCAGCCTCGAGCCGCGCGAGGACGAACCGGTCGGTCGGGTCGATGGGCCAGCCGGCCTCGCGCACTTCCGGGGGCTTCGGCCGGCCCACCGGCTGGAAGGCCCAGTGGCGCGCGCCCTCGTCCGTTGCCGGGTCGGCTCCGAGCACCCCTTGCGGGAACCCGCCGGCGAGCCCGGTCATCACCACCGTCACCCGCAGGGCTTCGGCCAGCAGGTGGCCGATCCGGGCGATCGGGGCGATCCGCGGATGGCGGGAGGAGGGGTTCCGGGCGGTCATGGACTTGGCAGTACAACAGCCGGACCGACGCCGGCCAGACCGAAAAGGTTTCTTCGTCCTGCGCCTCTCGGTCAAGGTCGCCGCCCGTGAAGCGGATCGAGACCTGGTTTCCCACCCTCATCTACAGCGCGCGGTTGCGGTCCGATGGCGCCGCCTTCAACCGCGAACTGCTCAAGGAATGCCACCAGTTCCGCGACGTCGACGAGGCCGGCCGGAAGTGGTCGAAGCGGAATTACCCCGGCGGCTACACCTCGTACGGATCCATCGACCGCCTGCACTCCGTCTCCTCGACCTTCATGGAGCTCGAGCGACGCATCGACCGGCATGTCCGCGCCTTCGCCAAGGCGCTCGACTGGGATCTCGGCGGGGGTCGGCTCCGGATGTCCGACTGCTGGATCAACATCATGCCCCACGGGGTGACCCACAGCCTGCACCTGCACCCCAACTCGGTGGTCAGCGGCACCTACTACGTGGCCACGCCGCGCGGGTGCGCCGGACTGAAGTTCGAGGACCCCCGGATGAGCCGCTTCATGGCCTCCCCGCCGGTCTCGGCCTCGGGCGGGGCGGGGTCGCGGCGTCATGTGACCTATCCGGCCACCGCCGGCAACGTGACGCTCTTCGAGAGCTGGCTGCGGCACGAGGTGCCCGCCAATCCCCTGAAAGCCGAGCGCATCAGCATCAGCTTCAACTACGACTGGGCCTGAGCCCAGCCGGGTCGTGTCACTCCCGGCCCGGAGGTTGAAGTCGGGATCCGGAATCCGGACCGGGTGCCGGTTCAGGCCCCCGACGCCCGCCGGGGGCCTGCGGGCTTCGATCGTGTTCCCGGCGTGCGGGTGTGCGGGATCTGGTCGTGGATGAGCCCGTTGCTGGCGACGAGTCCGTACCGGTGCTCCCCGTCGAGGGTGCGGGGTGCGAAGGTGCCGCCGGCGCACTCGACGATGAGGCCGCCGGCCGCGATGTCCCACAGGCGCACCCCCGCCTCGACATAGGCGTCGAACCGGCCGCAGGCGACGTAGGTGAGGGCCAGCGCGGCCGAGCCCATGATGCGGATCTTGCGCACTTGGTGGGTGAGCTCGAGGAAGTCCGACTGCGCGGCCTTCAGGCTGTCCTGGCTCTTGGCGAAGCCCAGCGACACGATCGCCTCGTCGAGCCGGGCCCGGGTGCTGACGCGGGCGATGCGGCCGTTGAGCCGGGCCGGCCGGCCCCGGATCGCCGTCCACAGGTCGTCTAGGAAGGGGTCGTACACCACGCCGACCTCGCTGTGGAACCCCCCGGCCGAGCGCACCTGCAGGGCGATGCTCACGGCCGCGTGCGGGATGCCGTAGGCGAAGTTCACCGTGCCGTCGATGGGGTCCACCACCCAGCGGGCCGCCGCCTGTGCGCTGGCGTCGTCGATGCCCTCCTCGCCGAGCACGGGAACCCCGGGGCAGGCGCGGGCCAGCACCCGGGTGATGAGCCTCTGGCAGCGCACGTCCAGCTCGAGCTTGATGTCGTGCTGGTGGGATTCGTTGACCTGCTTGGCGCGCCGGAGGTTCCGCCGCATGAGGTCCCCGGCCTGGCGCGCCGCATTGACGGCGGCGGCGAGGGCTGCGGTGGTCGTGGGAACGGCAGGAACGGCGGACTTCGGTCTCGGGGCGGAGGCGGGCAGGGGGCGGCTCATGGTCGTCTCCACGGCAGACTGGACCGTCCCGGCCGGGGACATCAATGGCCGAACCGGGGAGGATGAACCAGGGGGGATTGAGGGACCGAAGGCCCGTCCTGCTTCAGGCGGGCAATCCGAAGCGGACGTGGGCGTCGTCGGTGGAGATCTTCAGCGAGGTGCACACATGGCGCGAGGCCAGTTGCAGCACGGCCGTGCGGATCATCGCGTCGAACTGGTTCGCCGGCAGGGCCACGCCTTCATGCGCGATCTCGCGGATGTGGAGGTTCCGGTCGAGGAGATCCGTCAGGAACGATTCGCAGGTGACCGGATCGTCGGTGGTGAAGTGGGACGCGGGCGTCTTGCCGTGCTGGTCGATGTCGTAGGTGACTTTGTTTTTTGGGGAGCATGGTGGACGACGGGTTGGAGTTCGTGCCGCAGAGGCTCGGTCGCGTGGGCCAACCGGTCGCCGGAGGCCACGCCCATGCCGGAGGGGGAACCGAGTGGGGTCGCAAGCCCGGTCTTCTCCGGAATTGTCCGGAACCACCCGTCGCTTGCCGACGGATCCCGCGACCGCCTGGGGGCGAAGGTCCGGGTGCGACGGTGGGTTTCGTGGTCCCCCGAGCCCCGGACCATTCCCGGCGTTGCCACGGGCCGGGCTTGTCGCATGCTCTGCGCCCCGATCGCATGACCGACCCGCGCGTGGACGAACTCCGGCAGCTCCTGCCGCGCTGCATGCTCGCGGACTGGGTCCGGCTCGGTGCGCGCGCCGCCCGCTGGGTGCGCGACGGCCGACCCGCCGGCGACGGCGTACATCCGCTGGATCGCCTGCTGGAACAGGCACGGGCCTCGATCGAGCGGCGGGAACTCCGGGCGCAGACGATGCCCCGCCCGCACTACCCGGCGGGCCTGCCCATCTCGGCGCGCAAGGACGACATCGTCGCGGCGATCCGCGCCCATCCGGTGGTGGTCATCGCCGGCGAGACCGGCTCGGGCAAGACGACCCAGATCCCCAAGATGTGCCTGGAGGCCGGACTCGGTGCCCGGGCCATGATCGCCTGCACCCAGCCCCGGCGTGTGGCCGCGCTGTCCATCTCCCGGCGCATCGCCGAGGAGCTCGAGGTGCCGTGGGGGCGCGAGGTGGGGTGCAAGATCCGCTTCGACGACCGGTCCGGCTCCGACACGGTCATCAAGCTGATGACCGACGGCATGCTCCTGGCCGAGGTGCAGGGCGATCCGACGTTGGCCGACTACGAGGCCATCATCATCGACGAGGCCCACGAGCGGTCGCTCAACATCGACTTCCTGCTGGGGCACCTCAAGAACCTCCTAGCCCAGCGTCCGGACCTGAAGGTCGTCATCACTTCGGCCACCATCGACACGGCGGCCTTCTCCAAGGCCTTCAACGATGCGCCGGTCATCGAGGTGTCGGGCCGCACCTTCCCGGTCGAGGTCGAGTACCGGCCTCCGGGAGGCGAGGGTGCCTCGTCGGATCCGGCCGACACCGACTTCGTGGATGCGGCCGCCCGCGAGTGCGAGCGCCTGTTCTTCGAGACCGGCACAGGCGACGTGCTCATCTTCCTGCCGGGTGAACGCGACATCCGCGAATGCGCCGACCTGGTCGAGGGGCGCCTGGGGTCCGACGCCGAGGTGGTGCCGCTCTTCGGCCGGCTCAGCTCGGGCGACCAGCAGCGCGTCTTCAGCCCGTCCTCGCGGCGCAAGGTGGTCATCGCCACCAACATCGCCGAGACCTCGCTGACCATCCCGGGCATCCGCTTCGTCATCGACTCCGGCCTGGTGCGGATGAGCCGCTACAACGCCCGGACCCGCACGCGCCGGTTGCCCGTCGAGGCGGTGTCGCAGAGCAGCGCCAACCAGCGCAAGGGACGCGCCGGCCGGGTCGAGGCGGGCGTCTGCATCCGGCTCTACTCCGAGGAGGACTTCGAGTCGCGCAGCCCGTTCACCCAACCTGAGATCCAGCGGGCCAACTTGGCCGAGGTCATCCTGCGCATGAAGGCCTCGTGCCTAGGCGACATCGAGACCTTCCCGTTCCTCAACCCGCCGGCCCCGATGGCCATCAGTGGTGGCTACTCGCTGCTTCAGGAGTTGGGCGCTCTCGACGAACAGCGCGAACTCACCCCCCTCGGGCGCGACCTCGCCCGCCTGCCCATCGATCCCACCCTTGGACGCATGCTCCTGCAGGCCCAGGCCGAGCACGCGGGCCGCGAGCTCCTCATCATCGCCGCCGGCCTGAGCATCCAGGACCCCCGCGAACGTCCGCTGGACCAGCGCGAAGCCGCCGACAAGGCCCACCGCCGGTTCATGCACTCGCAGTCCGATTTTCTCTCGCTGTTGGGGCTCTGGAACGGGGTGCACGACCCGTGGGAATCGCTGCGCACCCAGGGCGCACGCCGGAAGTTCTGCCGCCAGCACTTCCTTTCGTACCTCCGCATGCGCGAGTGGCAGGACTTGCACGCACAGTTGCAGGGCGCCCTGGAAGACCTCGACGGCGTGAAGCTCAACGAGCGCCCGGCCGATGAGGAGGCCGTCCACCGCTGCATCCTCGCCGGCCTGCTGGGCCACGTGGCCGTCCGGCAGGAACGCAACCAGTACAAGGGCGTCGGCAACCGCATGCTCGCGGTGTTCCCCGGGTCGGTGCTGTACGACCGGCCGGAGCGTTCGTCGAGGCAGGACCGTCGGCCGCCGCCCGCGGGCCAGGCCCCGGCCAAGCCGGAGAAGACCCGTCAGCCCGCCTGGATGGTCTGCGGCGAGATCGTCGAGACCTCGCAGCTCTTCGCCCGGACGCTGGCGGGCATCGACCCGCAGTGGATCGTCCGGCTCGCCCCGCACCTGTGCAAGGTGACCCACCAGAACCCGCATTGGAGCGCCAGCGCGGGCCGGGTACTGGTCGAGGAGAAGACCACCTTCCACGGCCTGGAGGTCTTCGCCCGCAAGGTGGCCTTCGGAAACCTCGCGCCCCGCGAGGCCACGGCGATTTTCATCCGCTCGGCCCTGGTCGAGGACGACCTGCTGCCCCCGGCCCTCTCCGGCCGGACCGACGACTTCGATGGCGACGATGAGCGCGCCGTGGTCCGGGCCCTGCAGACGGCCGCACCCTCGGCCGAGCCACGGTTCATGGCGGCCAACCGGTCCCTGCGCGAGAAGGTGGAGAACTGGCAGACCCGCCTGCGGCGCAACACCGTGGACCTCGACCAGGCGTTCTTCGACTTCTACGCGCGCCATCTCGAGAACGTCTCGTCGCTGCACGAGTTGCATCGGTTGCTCCGCGACCACACCGAGCCCGGGTTCCTTTGCGCCACCGAGCCGGAGATCACCGGCGGCAAGGACCTGCACCTCGATGAGAATGTGTTCCCCGACAGCGTGACCGTCGATGGCCAGGTGGTGCCCTTGGTGTACGCCTACGCACCCGGCGAGGCCCACGATGGTGTCACGGTGAAGTTGCCCGCCCCCCTGGCCCAGCGGGCGGCGGCGGCGGTGCTTGAGTGGGCGGTCCCGGGACTGCGCGAGGCCAAGATCGAGGAGTTGCTCCGGGCGCTGCCCAAGTCGTTGCGCCGCGACCTGATGCCCTTCCCGCCGAAGATCCCCGAGATCGTCCGGGAGTTCCAACCCCAGGGCACCTCGTTCTTCGCTGGCCTGGCCCGGTTCCTGACCCGGCGCTACGGGGTGCCGATCCCGGAGGACGCCTGGGATGCCGAGGCCGTGCCCGCCCACCTCAAGCTGCGCTTCGAGTTGCTGGGTTCCGATCGCCGGACCCTCGTCGCGAGCCGGGATCTCCAGGATGCCCGCACCCGCCTGCCCCAGGCCGCGCCGAAGCCCGCCGGAGACCCGCCGGCCTGGCACGAGGCGGTGCGCCATTGGGAACGCCCGGCCATGACCTCCTGGACGTGCGGCGACCTGCCCGATCGCCTCACGGTGGTCGACGATCCGGTCTTTCCCGTGATGGCCTGGCCCGGCCTGGAACGCGAGGGCGCCGCCGTGAACGTCCGCCTCTTCCGCACCCGCGAGGCCTGCCAGAAATCTTCGCTGCCCGGGTTCCAGCGGCTGGTGGAACTGGCCCTCTCCAAGGACCTCGCCTGGGTGGAGAAGGAGTTGCGCGCCCTGGCTCGTTTCGAGGCGGCCTACACCCCGGTGGGGACCCTGGCCGCGTTGCGGGAGAGCGCCTTCCGGCACCTGCTGCGCCACATCCTCCCGGGTGCATTGCCCGAGGCCTTGAGCCGGGCGGCCTTCGAGGTGGCGGTGAACCAGGGGCGCGAGCGGATCGTCGGGCTGGTCCCGAAATTCATGGACCAGTTGGGTCTTGTGCTCCAGGGGCTCCAGGCGGCCCGCGCCCGCATCGGGTTGCCCGCGCCGGCCAAGGCCCTGCCGCCCAAGACCCGCACCCTCAACGACTTGAGCCAACTCGGCTCGTTGCTCGCGGCCGTTCCCGCCGCGGGCAAGGGCGGGGGACAGGCTCCGACGGCCGCCGCCGCCGACGGGCGTCCGGCCACGTTGCCTGAGGAGTTGGCTTCGCTGATGCCGCCCGACTTCCTCGACGGCGTGGCGTTCGAGACGCTGCGCCACCTTCCCCGGTACCTCAAAGCATTGACCCTGCGGGCCGAGCGGGCCTCCAACAATCCGCTCAAGGACGCCGAGCGGGCCAAGGCCGTCGCGCCGTATCAGGCGGCGCTGGCGCGCCTGCGGGCGGCTCCGCCGGCGATCCCGGATGCCCCCGGTCGCATCGACGCCTTCCGCTGGCTGCTCGAGGAGTACAAGGTGTCGCTCTTCGCCCAGGAACTGGGCACCGCGGTGCCCGTCTCGCCCAAGCGCCTGGATGAGGCCTTGGCGTCCCTTCGGTGACGCGACGGATGTTCTGGAGACAATCCTCCGATCGATGGCAGGCTCCGCAGGTGACGGCGCTACCCGCCGTCCCATCGCAACGATCCCGGATATGCCCCTCCTCCCGACCCGTTTCCTCCCCGTTCCTGCGCCGTTCCGTCCGCCGGCCTCGACCCTCTGGCTCACCTTGGCCCTCGCCGTCGGCCTGGCGGTGCCCGCGTCCCTGACGGGTGCCCCGAAGAAGGCGACCCTGGAGATCGGTGTCGGCACCAACCAGACCCTGGTCTTGCCGAGGTCGGTCTTCGGCAAGGAGCACCTGATGTCGGCCTCGCGCATCCCGCAGGCGCTGGCCGCCACCTCCACGGGGCTCTCGGGCAAGATCGTCAAGTTCGAGCTCTTCCATGACGGCGTCGACCTGTACGAGGCCACCGACGGCCTGGTGGTGACCAAGGACCTGCCGGCCCGCCGTCTCCTGACGACCTTCCCCATCGTCGAGCAGGACGCCACGAAGGTGGTCATCGACTTCAACCGCGGCATGCGACGGCTCTACACCGAGATCTGGTACGGGCAGGGCCGGGGCTTCAACTCCCTGTCGCGCGACGAGGCGCTGGAGATCCCCCAGGCGCGGGTATTCCAGGTCGAGCGGCTCGACAACCAATTGGCCATCCGCCAGAGCGTCCAGGTGCGCGACCGCGAGTCGCTTTCGAATGTCGAGCAGCGCTTCGAGGTCCGGTACTTCTTCACGCCGTATGACGGCGGCTCCTATCAGGGCAAAGAGGCCCCCGCGTCCGACCTGCGGTACGGCCGCTTCTTCGAGACCCAGGCCCGGCTCGAGGAGACCTCCGGCCGGCCCTCGCCGCAGATGGCGCGTTTCGACCTGTCCAAGCCCGTGGTCTTCCACTACAGCGCCAACACCCCGGCCGACTATGTCGAGGCCGTGAAGGACGGCATCCTGTACTGGAACCGCGCCTTCGGCACCAACGTGGTCCGCGCCGAGAAGGCCCCCGCCGGCATCACCGCGCCCGATCCGCGCTTCAACATCGTGCAGTGGGTGCCCTGGGACAACGCCGGCTTCGCCTACGCCGACATCCTCGTCGATCCCCGCACCGGCCAGTCCGAGCATGGCCAGGCCTACTTGACCAGCGTCTTCGCCCTGAGCGGCAAGGCCCGGGCCCGGGCGCTGCTGCGCTCCATGCGCGACCTCGTCGTCGACAAGAAGAAGCTCGAGGCCGGTTCCCCGGGGGCCGAGGCCGCGCAGGGGTTCCCGTGGATGACCGCCAACGGCCTGTGCCACATGCAGTCGGTGGAGTTCGCCCACCAGTACGCGCAGGGCCTGGAAGACCTGCTCTCCAACGAGTCGCTCACCGATGCCGGGGCGTTGAGGGCGTCGCAGGACTACGTGCGCGAGGTGGTGGCCCATGAAGTCGGCCATGTGCTGGGCCTGCGTCACAACTTCGCCGGCAGCGTCGCCGCCAACATGAGCCGCCAGCAGATCGACGAATGGTTCCAGGCCTACGTCACCGGCCAAAGCCTCGACGCCTACACCAACCACTACGCCTCCTCCTCGATCATGGAGTACACGGTGTTCAAGTCGGCGGTGCAGGTCGGTTGGTTCATCCGCACCCGCAAGGAGGCCCTGCCGCACGACCAGGCCACGGTGCGCTGGGGCTACTTCGGCAGCCAGGAGCCGCGTGAGAAGAAGCTGCTCTTCGGGTCCGACGAGTTGGTCGGCACCTACGGCGACCTCCAACGCTTCGACGAGGGGTCCGCGCCGGTGGTCGGCTCCTACTCGCAACTGGCCGACGAGCTGCGCCTCCTGCCCAACAGCCTGATCGAGACCTTCATCGCCGCCCGGGCCCCCCGCGACCCGCGCGACGCCACGCCCGTCGCCGAGGTGAACCTTTCCCCGGCCCGGTACGCCTCGCAGGTCGCCGGCCACTTCGGGTCGATGCTGGGCTGGTTCCGTGCCTCGGCCCGTTCGCTGCGGGTGGAGAACCAGTTCGACTTCATCGGCGAACTCAACCAGAAGGACCGCGCCAAGGCCCACTGGAAGGACCTCAACGCGCAGGTCGAGCGCATCGGCGGCGTGGACCGGGCCCTCTTCGCCTTCCTGCCCCTCGACCTCAAGCTCGAGCTCAAGGACCCGCCCCAGGGCATGCCCGTCGCCGAGAAGGTCGCCGACACCAACCTCATGGCCCGACTGCGCAAGCTCCTCGACGCCCCGGCCTACACGAACTTCGTCGGCCTCGACGAGAAGAAGTACTCGTTCACCCCCGCCGAGAAGGAGGTCATCCTCCAACGGGGCGAGAAGTTCTTCCGGGAGTTCGAGCGCGAACTGGTCAGGCAGGTGTGCTCCCGCCTGGAGAACGCTCCCCGCGACCTGGGCCTCGCCGCCCAAGAGAGCCTCGAGGACGGCGACATCACCGCCAAGCTCGAGCAGCGCATCCTCGAGACCGCCCGCCTGGTGCTCACCGCCAAGGACGACACCCGGCGCCTGAAGGGCAAGGTCGACAAGAGCCTCGTGGAGGTCATCGACTTCCGCTACGAGCCCGAGGTTCGCATGGCCGCCGCCAAGATGCTCAACGACCGCACCGGCACCTATCGCGGCTGGGCCACCGATGCCAAGGGCGACCTCAACAAGGCCCTCAAGGACGAAATCGAGGGCGCCCTCAACATCGCCAACTTCAAGGACTTCAAGGACTCCATGCTCTCCCGGACCCTGCGCGAGTGGTACCTGAAGCAGCAGGACATCCTCGGACTGCTGCCCCCGAAGCCTCCGGGCAAGTGAGGGTGAAGGTCCGTGGCGGGCATGGGTCGACCCCGTCCTGAGAACCGCGGGTGGCTCCTTTCCTGGAATCGGGGCCGCCGCGGCATTTGCCTTGGGGAGAACCTTCCACCAAGGTTGACGCACTCTTTATGGCCAACCAAAACGACACGCGCATTCCGGTGACCGTCCTCACGGGCTTCCTCGGCGCCGGCAAGACCACGCTCCTCAACCGCATCCTCACCGCCAACCACGGCAAGCGCATCGCCGTGATCGAGAACGAGTTCGGCGAGATCGGCATCGACAACGAACTCGTCATCCGGGCCGACGAGGAGATCTTCGAGATGAACAACGGGTGCCTCTGCTGCACCGTGCGCGGCGACCTCATCCGCATCCTCGGGCAGCTCATGAGGCGCCGGAACAAGTTCGACTACATCCTCGTCGAGACCACCGGCCTGGCCGACCCGGGCCCCGTCGCCCAGACCTTCTTCAGCGACGAGGAGATCAAGGAGAGCTTCCGCCTCGACGGCATCGTGACCCTGGTGGACTCCAAGCACATCGCCCTGCATTTGCACGACGCGCCGGAGGCCAAGGAGCAGATCGCCTTCGCCGACCGCATCGTGCTCAACAAGACCGATCTGGTGACGCCCGACGAGCTGGTCCACCTCGAGCGTCAGGTCCGTGCGGTCAATCCGGTCGCCAAGATCCTCCACACCCAGCAGTCCAACCTGTCGGTCGACCAGGTGCTGCACCTGCATGCCTTCGACCTCAACCACAAGCTCTCGCTCGACGGGGATTTCCTGGAGAAGAGCCTGCCGTTCGAGTGGAGCGGCGCCTACCACCTCCACGCCGGAGACCACACCCTTCGCCTCGACGCCGGGCCCGACCCGGTCATGGGCGCGGTGCTGCTGCCGTTGGAGACCGAGGGGCATGGCCATGGGAATGGCCACGATCACGACCACGGCCAAGAGCACGGGCACGGGCACGATCACGACCACGATCACGACCACGGGCATGAGCATGCGCACGACCACGGGCACGACCATGAGGAATCCTGCGGCGGTGGGTTGCACGATGCGCTGCACCATGCCGAAGAGGTGGCGGAGGGGATTTTCCAGGGCATTGGCACGGCGATCCGGACGGGCGGCGTGATCAAGCCCGGCACGACCCTGCACAAGCTCATCCTCGGGGAGGATGGCCTCACCGCCACCGTGCGCATCGCCGCCCATGGCGACTATGCCCTCTTCACCCAGCATGGCCTCGACGAGTTCCAGGGACGCCTCGAGCGCGACGGGAAGCGGATCGAGCCGAACCATGTCCACGAGCATGGCGGCCACGGCCACGATCACACCCACGACGAGACCGTCTCCAGCGTGGGCATCGAGGAGCGCCGCGAGCTCGACGCCAAGAAGCTCAACGCCTGGCTCAGCGAGCTGCTGCAGACCAAGGGGCAGGACATCTTCCGCATGAAGGGAATCCTCAACCTCAAGGGACAGTCCAACCGCTTCGTGTTCCAGGGGGTCCACATGCTCTTCGAGGGCAAGCCCGACCGGGCGTGGAAGGACGCCCTCGAGCGCAAGAGCCAGCTGGTGTTCATCGGGCGCAACCTCGACCGCGAAGCCCTCAACGCGGGCTTCCGCCGCTGCCTGGCCTGATCGGTCGCCCCTGCCGACCGCCGATCCCGCCGTGACGAACCTCCCCAGCGCCCGACCTGTGATCCAACCGCCGCTTCGCCCGCCCGACTGGGCGCTGGACCTGCCTGAACCCGTGGCCTCCATGGCCACCTCTCCCGATGGAAGCCTCCTGGTCGCCCTTGGCTCGGAGGGCTCGGCCTGGGTGGTCGAGGCCGCCTCAGGCCGACGCCTGAAGGATCTCCGTGCCCACGAGGGGGCCGGGTTCCGGGTCGCCTGGGGTGCCGGGGCCGACCGTTTCGCGACCGCCGGGGCCGATGGCCGGGTGCGCTGGTGGGATCCGGTGACGGGTGCCATCGCCGCCGAATGGCCCATGCCCTCGGCCTGGGTCGAGCAGCTGCTGGTTTCCCCGGCGGGCGACCGCCTGGCCGCCGCCGCCGGCAAGAGCGTCTGCCTCGGGCGCCCAGGCGAGGCGGGCTGGAGCCGCACCCTCGTCGGTCATCGCAGCACCGTCGCCGCGCTGGCCTGGTCGGCCGACGGCCGGACCCTGGGGGCCGCCTGCTACGGTGGGGTCACCCTCTACGACGCCGACACCGGCGCGGTCACGGCGGAACTTCCCTGGAAGACCAGCCTCGTGTCGTTGGCCCTCTCGCCCGACGGCCGCTGGGTCGTCGCCGGCACGCAGGAGAACAGCGTGCAAATCTGGCCGTTGCCCTTCCGCGAGGGCGAGGAGCTGGCGATGTCCGGGTATGCCGCCAAGGTGCGCGGCCTGGCCTGGCATCATGCCGGCCGTTATCTCGCCACCGATGGTGGGCAGGAGCCCATGGTGTGGGATTGCGGGGGCAAGGGGCCGGCCGGTTCCACGCCCCGCATCCTCGAAGGCCACCCGGCGCGGGTCGGCTGCCTTGCCTACCAGAAGTCCGGCCATCTGCTGGTGACCGGTTGCCAGGGCGGCCGTGTGCTCTTCTGGAATGCCGGCAAATCGTCGCAGCCGCTGCGGGGCACCGTGCTGGGCGGCCCGGTCAACGCCCTGGCGTGGATGCCGGGCGATGCCCGTGTGGTCGCCGGCGGCCAGGATGGGCGGTTGGCGATGATCTCCGCGCCCAAGGTCTGAAGGGCTCCCGCTCCGCCGGCTCAGCCCGTCCGCCCGGGCCGGTCCTTGCCGAGGAACTCCCGCAGGCGCGGATGGCTGGGCTCGTCCAGCACCGTCCGGGTCGGTCCGGACTCCGCCACCCGGCCGCCCTCGAGGAAGACCACCCGCTGCGCGATGTCGCGGGCGAAGGCCAGCTCATGGGTCACCAGCAGCAGCGTCATGCCCTCGGCCGCCAGGGCGCCGAGCACCTCGAACACCTCCCCGCGCAGTTCCGGGTCGAGCGCGCTGGTGGGCTCGTCGCACAGCAGCACCCCGGGCTTCCGGGCCAGCGCCCGGGCGATGGCCACCCGCTGCTGCTGCCCGCCCGAGAGCTGTGAGGGGCGGTGGTGGGCGCGGTCGGCCAGCCCCACCTTGGCCAGCAGGTCCATCGCCAGCGCCTGCGCCTCGGCGCGGGGCAGCCGGTCCACGTGCACCGGGGCCTCCATGACGTTCTCCAGCGCCGTCCGGTGGGGGAAGAGGTGGAACTGCTGGAAGATCATGCCCGTGCGCCGGCGGAGCCGCTGCCGGAGCGCCCGGTCGCCGGCCTGCGAGGTGCCGGCCTCGAGGCGCACGTCCCCGATGCGCAGCGACCCGGCGTCCGGGGTCTCCAGCCAGTTCAGGCATCGCAGCAGCGTGCTCTTGCCGCAGCCGCTGCGCCCGAGGATGGCCACGACCTCGCCGGCCGACTGGGCGTGGTCCACCCCGTCGAGCACCGGCACCGACCCGAAGCGCTTGCGCAGCCCGGTGATCTCGATCATGCGCGCAGCCTCCGTTCGAGGGCCCGCGCCGCGCGGGAGGCCGCATGGCCCATGGCCAGGTAGATCGCCGCCGTGAGCAGGCCCAGGCCCACGTAGTCGCCCGCGTCCAGCGAGCGGATGAGGAATTCCTTGGTCAATTCGACGAGGCCGATGACCGAGACGATGGACGAGTCCTTGAAGAGGGCGATGAGGTCGTTGGTCATGCCCGGGAGGCTGATGCGCAGCGCCTGGGGCAGGAGCACGCGCCGCAGCGTCAGGGCCGGCGACATGCCTAGCGCGAGCGCCGCCTCGGTCTGGCCGCGCGGCACCGCCTCGAGCCCGGCCCGGAGGTTCTCGGCCTCGTTGGCGGCGTAGTTGAGCCCGAGGGTGAGCACCGCCGCCACGCCGGCCGACAGCCGCCATCCCAGCGCCTGTGCAAGGCCGAAGTAGATGAAGTACAGCTGCAACAGCAGCGGGGTGCCGCGGAACACCTCGATGTAGGCCACCGCCAGCGGGCGGAGCAGCCGGGGTCCGTGGCATCGGGCCAGCGCCAGGGCCAGGCCCCAGGCCACCGCCAGCGTCATCGAGGCCAGTGTCACCCACAGCGTGGTCACGGCGGCCTCCAGCAGGATCGGCAGGTAACGCCATGCCGATCCGGCGCCGCCCCGGGTCGCGCCCGCCGTGCGCGTTTCGGTCGTGGCGGGCTGGCCGTCCGGAGTCCCCGTGGCCTCCGCGTTCCAGGTGACCAGGCCTGCCTGGGTCGCATCCCACAGGCCATGGCGGCGGTAGATGCGCTCGAGGGTGCCGTCGGTGATCAGGCTGCCGAGCGCCTCGTCGATGCGCGCGAGCAGCGCGGTGGCTGTGGTCGGCACGGCGATGGCGTAGTGCGACGGCGCGAAGGTGGGTCCGGCCCGGCGCAGGGCCGGGCGGTCCCGCAGATGGACCTCGGCGATGGGCGAATCGGTCAGCACCGCGTCGATCCGCCCCAGCTCGAGGTCCCGGAAGTAGTTCACGTTCTCGTCGTACACGCGTGCCTCGATGCCCGCGTGTCGGGTCACCAGCCGGTGCGAGAGCGTGGAGGCCAGCACGCCGACGCGCCGGCCCGCGAGGTCCCCGAGCGAGCGGAGGCCGGTGTCCGAGGCCCGCGTGACGAGTTGTTGCCCGAAGGTGAAGTACGGGCGGCTCATGGCGACCTGGGCGAGGTTCTCGGGTGTGCGCTCGAGGGCCGCGATGACGATGTCGAAATTGCCGCCCTGCCGGAGGCCTGGGATCAGGTTGGCCCAGTTGTATTGGACGAAGCGGGACCGGCATCCGAGTCGCGCGCAGAGGGCCTCGGCCAGTTCCACCTCGAAGCCCGCGAGTTGGTCGGGGTGGTCTGGCGGGTGGAAGATGTAGGGCGCGCCGCCCTCGGCGTCATTGGCCCAGCGGAGGACCTCCGGGAGGTTTGCCCGATCCGTGACCGCCGCAGACGGGCCTGCGTCGCCGGCGCGCAGTCCCTCGGCGCTCCATGCCAGGAGGATGAGGATCAGGATTCGGACGCCGTGCACCGTCCTGCGATTAGCGGGTGTGCGTCGGCATTCTCAAGCGAATTACCGCGCGGGGTTGGTCCCGCATGGGTCCCACCACCCCGAATCTGCTGCGGGGCAAGCGGGCTCCGCTGGCTCAGTCCGCGCTCGCGGGGAACGTTGGGTGGGCTCCGCGGGTTCAGTCCGCGCTCGCGGGGAACGTTGGGGCCAGCGGGACGTTCGCGCTATCGCGCGAGGGGGACCAGGATGTCGACGTTCCTACGCTCGCCGCGGACTGATCCCGCTCCGCTGCGGTTTTGGAGGGGCTCTCCAGCGCTGTCGCGCTGGGGGGACCAGGATGTCGACGTTCCTACGCTCGCCAGCGGACCGATCCCGCTCCGCTGGGGTTT
>VHCX01000045.1 GCA_016871615.1 Verrucomicrobiota bacterium | reverse complement strand
CTTCAACATCGCGGTGACGCCAGTGAACGACGCGCCTGTGGCGAACGCGCAGACGGTGTCTGCGGTGGAGGACACGGCCAAGGCGATCACGCTGACGGGCACGGACGCCGAGGGATCGGCGCTGACCTACACGGTGGTGAGGCAGCCTTCGCTGGGCAAGCTCAGCGGGACGGGTTCGACCCTGACGTACACGCCGGACGCGAACAAGTCTGGTGCGGACAGCTTCACCTTCAAGGTGAACGACGGGGTGCTGGACTCTGCGACGGCGACGGTGACGATCCTGGTTGCGGCCGTGAACGACGCGCCTGTGGCGGTTGGTCAGGTGGTGACGACCGACGAGGATGTGCCTGTGGGGATCACGCTGGCCGGCAGCGACATCGACGGCGACGCACTGACCTACGTGGTGGTGTCCGGGCCGACGAAGGGCGAGTTGCTGGGCGAGGCGTCGAACTTGGAATACGTCCCGAACCTGGAGGCGTCGGGGAGCGACAGCTTCACCTACAAGGTGAATGACGGCACGGTGGACTCGGCGGTGGTGACGGTGTCGATCACGGTCACGCCGGTGAACGACGCGCCGGTGGCCGGAGCGCTGTCGCTGAGCACGGAAGAGGACACGACGCTGTTCATCACGCTGCAGGGCTTCGATGCGGAGGGAGCGGCGCTGACGTACACGGTGGTGGGGCAGCCCGCCAACGGCACGCTGAGCGGCGAAGGCACGGACCTTGAGTACGTGCCGAATCCCGACTTCAATGGCAAGGACAGCTTCACGTACCGGGTGAGCGACGGGGTGAACGTGTCCGGGGTTGCGCGGGTGTCGATCACGGTGACGCCGGTGGAGGACATCCCCGTGGGTCAGGCGGCGACGGTGCGCGTGGTGGCTGGCAACTCGGTTGCGGTGAAGCTGGAAGGCTTCGACGGCGACAAGGATGCGCTGACCTACACGGTGACCTCGCAGCCGACGAAGGGTACCTTGAGCGGGACGGCGCCGAACCTGGTGTACAAGGCCAACGCCGACGCCAAGGGCACCGACTCGTTCACCTTCCGCGTCAACGACGGCAAGGCCGACTCCAGCCGCGCCACCGTCACCATCGGGATCGCCGAGGCTTCCAAGCTGACGATCTCGGCCTTCGACCGTGTGGCCAACCGCCTCACCTTCGAGGTGCGTGCGCCGGAGGGAGTCTCGGTTCGTGTCGAGAGCGGCACGTCCTTGGGCACTTGGAGCGCGACGCCGATCACGGCGACGGGCAAGGGCCTCGACCAGCCGGTCCCGGTCACCCTCTCGCTGGATCGGAACGTTCCGGTTCGCTTCTGGCGCTTGAAGGAGCAGCCCTAAAGCTTGAGCAAGCCCTGAAATCCAGGGCCCCTGAATCGGTGATCCGGGATGGCATCCCGGGTCGCTGAACCCCAACCAAGTGCGTCCGTGAGGGAAACCTCCGGACGCGCTTTTTGTTTGCTGGCAGGTCCGACTGGACCGGTTCATCCAACCCGGAGCGATGACCCGCCCGCCGGTCCATGGGTCCAGGCGGTTGGCCGACTGGACCGGTTCATCCAACCCGGAGCGATGACCCGCCCGCCGGTCCATGGGTCCAGGCGGTTGGCCGGGGGGGGACGGAACGGTCAGGCGCTCTGGCTCGCCTGGGTGCGTCGAATGCTGCGGGACGTATTCTTCGACTCAGGGATCGGCGGGGCCGGTTGAGTGTCTTCCAGATCCAGGTCGCCGCCAAAGCCGTGCCGACCCGCCACCCGACGAGGCATGAGCGGGGTGCTCCCGGTCAGCCGGGCCCTCTCGAAGGTCAGCCCTGGTTCCGGCCTGTCCCGGCCATCGGCCCTACCCGATTCGGCTGGACGCCCTCAGCAGACGATCCCGGGGGCCGTCCCACTCGGGACCCGCCGGCAACCGCTCGACGATGATCCGCCGGGCTCCCAGGGCGTCGCACTCGTGGAGATAGCCATAGAGGGCCCGGGCGAAGGCCTCCGGGTCTTCCGGGATGAAGGACACCTGTGCGGGCATGGAGTCCCTCGGAATGCGCGAGTGGGTCAGCACAAAGAGGTGTTCCCGGTCGATCCCGGAGGACCTCAGGCGCGCCGTGAGATCCAAGTCATCCGTCCAGTCCCAGACCTCGAGGGCGGCCCGAGGACAATAGTGACGCGCCAGTTGACCCGGGCTTCGCAGGGGCCCGGAGCCGCGACCATCGTCGTCTGCCAGGGGAACCCCGGCCGCCTCGGCGATCTGCGGCGCCGAGAGGATGCCCGGACGGAGCAGGCGGGGCTGTGTGCCGGTGACGTCGACCACGGTGCTCTCGATGCCGACGGCGCAGGGACCCGCATCGATGATGAGGGGGATCCGGGCGCCCAGGCCCGCGACCACATGCTCGGCCGTGGTCGGAGAGAGCTGGTCCGACGGATTGGCGCTCGGGGCCGCCAAGGGAAATCCACATTCCCGGATCACCGCCTGGAAGAGCGGGTGCGACGGCCAGCGGAGGGCGACGGTGGGCCCGCCGGCCGTGACGACATCCGGCACGGCGGTCGACTTCGGCACGACGAGGGTCAGCGGTCCGGGCCAGAACGTTCCGGCCAGCCGTTCGGCCAGGGGAGGCCAGCAGGCCGCACAGGCGCGGGCCATGGCCGCCGTCGCCACATGGACGATCAGCGGGTTGCCGGCAGGCCGCCCCTTTGCCCGGAAGATGCCTGCGACCGCCTCGGCCGACAGGGCGTTGGCGGCAAGCCCGTAGACCGTCTCGCTGGGCACGGCCACGACCCCGCCGGACCGCAGCAAACCGGAGGTGCGGACCACCGCCCGTCGGAACAGTTCTGGCGTGTGGGTCGGCAGGACCTCCGCAGTCGATGTCACCCGGGCAGACTACGTCATCGGACCTCCGCGGCCATCAGGAAACACGGGGTTCCCGGCCATCGGCGAAGCCCCGCGTGCGGGCGAGGCGTGGCCTGTCCCTGGCCCGCATCACCTGCGGCCTGACGGATCCATCTGGATGCTTTCCTCGCTCCTGCGCGACCTCTAGGCTGACCTTCCGTGAGACACAAAGGTAAAGCAAAGGCCGCCCTTCGGCGGATGATGCTGAGGGCGTTGGGGGTCTATTGGGCCCTCGGGCTGCTGCTGGTGGTGGCCAGGTCCATGTTTGGCCCGGGCGTTCTGGTCGGCGGGGTGATCACGATCACCGCCCTCCTGGCGGTCTTTGTTGGGTTCGCCGCGTATTTCTTCCGCGATCCCGACGCCCGGGTCCCCGAGGGCCCGGGACTCGTCGTCGCGCCGGCCCACGGCACCGTCGACGTGATCGACGAGGTCGAGGAGCCGGTGGTCCTGGGGGGTCGCTGCCGGCGGGTGTCGATCTTCCTGTCGGTGTTCAATGTCCATGTGCAGCAGGCTCCCGTGGCCGGCTCCGTGAGCCTCGTGCGCCACACCCCGGGCCAGTTTCTGAACGCCTTGAAGCTCGAGTCGGCCGCGTTGAATGAGAACGTGTTGCTCGGATTCCAGTCGACGGAGCCCGACGGCGGACCGGTGGCCATCAAGCTCATCACCGGACTCATCGCCCGGCGCATCGTGCCGTGGGTCCAGCCCGGTGACGTGGTGGCCAAGGGCGAACGGGTGAGCCTGATCCAGTTCGGTTCCCGGGTGGACCTCTACGTCCCGCTCCGGGCCCGCATCACCGTCTCGCTGGGCGACCGTGTTGTGGGAGGCGAGACCGTGATGGCCCGCCTCGAGGGTTGACCCCCCCATGAACGCCCACCGTCCAGAATGCGCGCCGGCGGGCGAAGAGTCCCCGAGGCTCAAGATCTACCTGCTGCCGAACCTCTTCACGGCCGGAAACCTCTTCTGTGGCTTCCTGGCCCTGACGAAGATCGTCGAGGCCGACCTGTCCGGGGTGTCCGGCTACCACGAGGTGAAGATGGCCCTCCTGTACATCCTCGTGGCCTGCGTCCTCGACCTGCTCGACGGCCGCGTGGCACGCATGGGCGGCTTCGAAAGCCCGTTCGGCCGGGAGTTCGACTCGCTGGCCGACATCGTGAGCTTCGGGGTGGCGCCAGCCTTCCTGGTGCACCGGGTGGTGCTGGCCGAGGTGTTCGTCAACCACAAGGAGTTCGGCTGGTTCATCGCGGCGCTCTTCGTGATCTGCGGCGCCTTCCGCCTGGCCCGCTTCAACTGCCTGGCGGCCATGCCCGGAGCAGGGGGCGGCGGCAGCCACTTCCTCGGACTGCCGATCCCGATGGCCGCCGGGATGGTGGCTTCGTTGACGCTCTTCCTCATCTGGTGGGACGAGAAGGACTTCCGGGTCGGATACTGGCGCTACGCCCTGCCGGTGATCCTGGTCTTCCTGTCGGTCATGATGGTCAGCGAGGTGAAGTACCCGACCTTCAAGAAGCTCGACTGGCGCACCCAGAGACCCTTCACGAAGACCCTCGTCATCGTGTCGGTCACGGTGCTGTTCATCCTGCTCTGGCAGAAGCTGCTGCCCATCGTCTCCCCGCTCGTGTGCACCGCCTACCTGGTCTACGGCTTCATCCGCCCGCACATCTCCCGGCGGATGCAGCGCGAGATCGAGGTCGACGACGAGGACGACGAATCCTCGTCGCCGCCGGCCTGAGCCTCCCTGCGGGCGCCCAGAGCCTCCCCACTCCCCATGAATGACGCGTGGCCCCTGGTGTCGGCCGCCCTGCTCGGCGGCCTGTCCGGCTTCGTGGCCAGCGTTCCCGGGGGCCCGGTCAATGCGACGCTCTTGGCCGAGGGCGGGCACAAGGGGTTCCGGTGGGCCTTCTTCGTGGGTCTCGGGGCCGTGGTGATGGAGGCCCTCTACTGCACGGCCGCCTTCGCGGGCTTCGACGCGCTCTTCGGCTCCCGGCTTTTCCGGGCCACCATGGAACTGGTGAGCTTCCTGTTGATGCTGTGGCTCGGGGTCAAGTACCTGCTGGGGGCGCCGATGCCCGGCGAGGCCCGCGGCGTTCGCCTGATGGAGCGCCGGTTCCACCCGCACACGGCGTTCTGGACCGGCTTCGTCCGCGTGCTGGGCAACCCGGGCATCCTGCTGCTCTGGATCACCGTGACGGCGATGCTGCTCTCCCGCGACTGGCTCGCCGACACCTGGCCGAGCAAGCGATGCTTCGTCGGCGGGGTGGCCTCCGGCGCGCTCCTCTGGTTCGCCCTCCTCGGCTGGGGCGTCGCCCGGCATCGCGACTCGATTTCCCCGGCGGCCCTGCGCCGTCTCTCGCAGGTCAGCGGGGTGCTGCTGCTGGGGGTCGCGGTCGTGGTCGGGGTGCGCCTGATCGGGCTCCTGGCGGCCCGCCATCCCTGAGGGACGGGACTCCGGGATCCCGAGTCTTGGGACAGGGCCGAAGGCGTCGGGGACGTCCCGGCCCGATCCGGAGTCCGTGGGCCACCTGTGCCGCAGGGGCCGCCCGGTTACGCCTACTTTTTCTCGGCCTTGTCGCCCTTGTCGGCGGCCTGGGCGTTGACGGCCTGCTGGAGCTTCTCGGCCTGGTCGAAGAGCTTGAGGTAGCGGGCGTTGAGGTCCTCGCAGTCGCCGGCCAGCTTCTTGTACTTCTCGACGGCGTCCTTGTTGACGGCCACGGCGTTGAGATAGGCCTCGTTGAGCTTTTTCATGCTCTCGTTCTGCCCCTTGATGTCCAAGACCATCTTGTCGTAGGCCGCCTTGTACGCCTCACCCTGCTTGGTGGCGCCCTCCAGCTTGGAAGTCAGCTCCGACACCCTCACCTTGGTGCGGCTCAGTTCCGCCTTGTTGGTCTTGCCCTCTTCCAGGAGCCGCTCCCGGAGCTGCTCGACCCGCTTGAGTTCCTCCTCGACCCGCTTGCCGGTGGTCTCGACCTCATGCTTCTGCTCGTTGAGCTGGTGGATCTGCCTGTTGCGGTCGGCGATCTGCATCCGGAGATCGGCGTCCCGGTACCACTGGTAGGCCACAAGGCCGCAGAGGCCGCAGGACAGGGCGATGAGCAGGGTGACGCCGGCTCCGGCAAGGTTCCGGTTCCGGGAAGGCACAATTCGGGGGCGCATGGAGGAAGCTTGGGTTGGCGGCTCCGACCGCTTGAACGCGATGCTGGGGTGGGATCCGTGGTTTGTCAAAGTCGGCAGCGTCACCGGTGGTGGCGCGCTGGCGCCCCGGCGCACCGGCCCGGCCCGGCCCGCCAGGCGGCATCGGCCGCTTGCCGTCCCGGCGGGGACGGCCGACCCTCTGGCCCATGGGATCCCGGAAGGATGAACCAAGGCCCGTGGTGCTGACCATCGCCGGCTCGGACAGCGGCGGCGGGGCAGGCATCCAGGCCGATCTCAAGGTCTTCGCGGCCCTAGGGATCCACGGCACGAGCGCCCTGACCTGCCTGACGGCGCAGACGCCGGCGGGCGTCACCGGGGTGCATGCGGTGCCCGCCGCCTTCGTCGCCCGGCAGCTCGAGGCCCTCGCGGCCGGGCTGCCCCCTGCCGCCGCCAAGACGGGCATGCTCTTCAACGCCGCCATCGTCCGCACCGTGGCCGCGACCTTCGCCCGGCACCGGGAGGTTCCGCTGGTGGTCGATCCCGTGATGATCGCCACGAGTGGTGCCCGGTTGCTTCGTCCCGACGCGATGCGCGCGCTGCAGGACCGGCTCCTCCCGCTGGCCGCCGTGGTGACGCCGAACCTCGACGAGGCCGCCGCACTGATGGGCCGGACGCTGCGTTCGGTGGACGACCTGCGCTGGGCCGCCCGGGGCATCCACGGCCGCTGGGGCGTGCCGGCGCTGGTCAAGGGCGGGCACCTGCGGGACGAGCCCATGGCCGTCGACGTGCTCTGGGACGGCCGCCAGGAGCGGCTGCTTCGGGCGGCCTTCGTCCGCGGGGTCTCCACGCACGGCACCGGCTGCACCTACTCGGCCGCGATCGCCGGGTTCTTGGCCTTGGGACACCCGTTGTCCGAGGCGGTCGAGCGGGCCAAGCGGGTCATCACGCGGGCTATCGCGCGCAGCACCCGCCTCGGACCCGACGGCCGTCACCAGGCCCTGCGACCAGGCTGATCAGGGCCGGTCCAGGCGGCTTGGGGTGCCGCACGCCCAGAGGATTCCGCGGCTGATCATCTCGAGGAACACCGGGTCCTGGAAGGTGGCGTCCGAGTGGCCGAAGGTGGTGCCGAAGACCCTCGCCTTGCCGAAGCCGTTGACCCAGGCCACCGGGTGCTGCCGGCCGTCGGCCTCGCTCACCGAGGTGGCCAGGGGCGTCGCTCCGGGCCAGAGCTTTTCGATGATGTAGAGCTCGTCCTTCGGCGTGATCCAGTCGTCGGGCATGCCCTTGAGGATCGGGTGCGCGGGCTCGGTCTTCTTCACCGGATAGCGGCTCTGGTGGTCGTGGCGCCGGCTCGTCACGCCGAGGAAGCGCCGCCACTCGTCGATGCCTGCGGCCCGGTAGGTGTGCATCGCGCAGTGGATGGCCACGGCCGGCACGCCGGCCTCGTGGGCCTGCGTGATGCGGCGGATGTAGTCGGCCGACTTCGTGTCGGCGAAGCACTCGTTGTGCACCACCACGTCGAAGCCCCGGGCCCAATCGGGCCGGTCGTAGAGACCGATCTCGGCCTGCGTGCCGGTGCCACCCTCGTTCACCACGGTCCACTCCACGGCCGCATGGCGGGCCACCGCGTTCGTGAGCGCGAAGGTCTGCAGCGCGTAGTTGTGGCAGCATCCACCGGTGATCAGGAGCGCGCGCAACGGTCTCTGTCGCCGGGCCTCTGCAGGCGTGGAGGAGGAGGAGCAGCAGCAGCCCGCCAGCGCCAGGGCGAGCGCGGCCAACAGGAGGGTTCGGAGGGACATGGCGGAGACCCTGCGGACAACGTCCCGGCGGGGTCAATCCCCGGGGTCTTCCGCGTGCGGTCCATCAGCCCGCCGGGCACCCGCCAAAAATTTTCTTCGACGAAAAACTAAGGTATTTCCGGGGGATTCCGATGGACTTGGTGTCGCAAGACATCGGATCCCGGAGGCCGACAAAATCTCCGGAGGGCCCTGTGATGAACGCCCCCCAAGGACGGGAAAGAGTCATCCGCGACAAGGATGTCGCGAGCAGATAAGTGGTCCCCGGAAGGGGACCGAACTCACGGATAGAGTTATGGTCATCAAGACGAACCTCTCGGCGCTCACCGCCTCCCGCAACCTCCTCGAGACTCAGGATTCCCTGTCTCGTTCCCTTGGACGCCTCTCCTCGGGCTCCAAGCTGGTCAACCCCTCGGACGACGCCGGCGGCTTCGCCGTGTCGATCCGCCTGGACGCCCAGATCAGCCGCATCCAGGCCGCCAGCGACAACATCGGCAACGCGCTGTCGTTTTCGCAGACCCAGGACGGCTACCTCAAGAAGGTGGCCAAGGCCCTGGACCGCATGTCGGAGCTTTCGATGCTCGCCCAGGACAACACCAAGACCGACACCGATCGCTCTCTCTACAACACCGAGTTCTCGAACCTCGGAGCCTTCGTCACCGCCACCTCCACGCAGGCGTTCAACGGCGTCAGCATGTTCGGCGGGGCGAACTTCTCGGTGACGGTCAACAGCGAAGCATCCAGCAACTTCAGCTACTCGCCGATCAACCTGACCACCACGAGCTACACGGCGGCGACCGGTAGCACGATCACTACGACGGCCAACGCGGCCACCGCGTTGACCAACGTGAAGACCGCGATCAACCAGCTGGCGACCGATCGCGCGACCTTGGGCGCAGCCCACTCGGCCCTGCTCATGTACCAGGAGCAGCTCGGGGTCTCGAAGGACAACCTCTCGGCCGCCAACAGCCGCATCAAGGACGTGAACGTCGCCGACGAAAGCACGAACTATGCGCGGTACAACATCCTGGTCCAGGCGGGTACCGCCATGTTGGCCCAGGCCAACGCCAGTCCGCAGTCGGCCCTCCGCCTCTTGGGTTGATTCCCCAGGGTGAGGGTTTGGTCCTGGGCGCGCCATCCCGGGCGCGCCCAGGCCCGGAGGAGCGGGGTCCATCCCCCCTCCTCCGGCTCCTCCGGGGGCCGGATTCGAGGTGCCGGACCCATCCAGCAGACATTGGGCCCGCCGGGAAACAGCGGGCAAGGACGCAGCAATCAGTCCGCGGGAAGTGCCGGGAGAGGCCGCAGGGAGGCTTCCCGGATCGGCAGGCCCGAGGGGGTCTTCCAAGGTGGCCAGCTTCCCGGCAGGCCCGCGGATTGATTCCTGGGTCCAACCGAGACAGCGACTCCCCGGCGGGGCTTCCCAGCCCTCCGGGGAGCGTTTTTTTGCTTGGGGTGGATCCGTGAGGCCTGCCGGAAAACCCTTGGCCGCCCGGGGGCGCCGCCGATAGCGTCTGCGGCCGCAAGGAAACCCTATGGCCAAACTCTCGATCCGCGACCTGAACGTCACCGGCAAGCGCGTGCTCATGCGCGTCGACTACAACGTCCCGATGGAAGAGAAGGACGGCGTGATGGTGATCAACGACACCACCCGCATCAAGGAGACGCTCCCCACCCTGGAGCTGCTCATCTCCAAGGGCGCTCGCATCCTCCTGGCGGCCCACCTCGGCCGTCCGGTCGGCAAGCGTGAGCCGTCGATGAGCCTGGCCCCGGTGGCCGCAAAGCTCGGGCAGATGATCGGCCGCCCCGTGGCCTTCGTGGACGAAACGGTCGGCGAGAAGGCCGAGGCCGCCGCCGCCGCCTTGAAGGACGGGGAGATCCTGCTGCTCGAGAACGTGCGCTTTCAGGCCGAGGAGGAGGCCAACGACCCGGTGTTCGCCGCCCGCCTGGCCCGCCTGGCCGACGTGTACGTGAACGACGCCTTCGGGGCCGCGCACCGCGCCCATGCCTCGACCAGCGGCGTGGCCCGCATCGTCCGCGCCTGGGGTGGCCAGGCTGCGGCCGGACTGCTGATGGAGCGCGAGCTGAAGTTCCTGGGCGACGAGCTGGACAACCCGGCCCGTCCGTTCGTGGTCATCCTCGGCGGTGCCAAGGTCAGCGACAAGATCAAGGTCATCGACCGGCTGCTGGAGAAGGCCGACACCATCCTCATCGGCGGCGCCATGGCCTACACGTTCAAGCTCGCCCATGGCGGGAAGACCGGGAAGAGCCTCGTCGAGAAGGACCACACCGGCACGGCCCTGGCGGCCGAGGCCAAGGCGGCCAAGCGCGGCGTCTCCTTCCTCCTGCCCACCGACACGGTCATCGCCGACCTCAAGGACACCGGCAAGGTCAACAAGAAGGGCCGCCCGGTGTTCGAGTTCGTGAATCCCCGGGTCAACACCGGCGACATCCCCGACGAGTGCGAGGGTTTCGACATCGGTCCGGACACCGTCCGCCGCTACTCCGAGGTCATCGCCGCGGCCAAGACCATCCTCTGGAACGGCCCGATGGGCATGTTCGAGGATCCGAGGTTCGCGGCCGGCACTCAGGCCGTCGCCCAGGCCGCGGTCGAGGCGACCCAGAAGCACGGGGCCAAGTCGATCATCGGCGGCGGCGACAGCGTCAAGGCCGTGAACAAGGCCGGCCTGGGCAACCAGGTGACCTTCGCCAGCACCGGCGGCGGCGCGAGCCTCGAATTCCTCGAGGGCATCCCGTTGCCCGGCGTGGTGGCCCTCGACGACCGCTGAAGCGGAAAGCCTCCCAGGGTCCCCCGGGCATCGGGAACGGGGCCCGGGGCGGGGCTGCGACGGGGGTTGGCTGTGGGGGTGGGGTTAGGCCACCGGGACGCCCTCGAGCCGCCTGTGGGCCAGGGCCTCGGTGAGCCGGTCGATGAAGGGGTGCTGGGCGAGCTTCATGCGCTCCTTGGCGGCCCCGGGGCTGAAGAACGCGGCCCGGTCGATCTCGGGCCAGGAGGCCCAACGGCCCGAACCGGCCGGCCACTCGATGTCCACCCGGTTGCTCTGGATGCCCTCGGCCGGGTCCCAGTCGCCCTCGAAGGCCCACGCGAACACCGTCTTCCCGCCGCGCTGCCGGATCGATCCCAGTTCGATGAAGGGTGGACTGCTGGAGATGCCGACCTCCTCGGTGAACTCGCGGCATGCGGCCTGGAGGGCGCTCTCACCCGGCTCGATCTCGCCCTTCGGGATGGTCCAGATCCCATGATCCCGATGCGGGAACCACGGCCCGCCGGGGTGCGCGATGAAGACCTCGAGCGATCCGCCCTGGAAGCGGTACATCAGGAGGCCGGCGCTGACACGGATTGAGGGCATGAGGCGTTTGGAACCGGGAGGACCCACCGACCCCGGTAGGGAAACCTTCGGGGCTTCGGGATCCTAGGCCATCGGTCCCATCGCGGCAACCACGCCGTTTCCGACCCCATGGCCTCCCAGCGCCACGGATCGGTTCAGCGGACCTTGGGACCGGTCCGGGATCGCGACCGGCGCCGGCTCACCGGCGCCCGAGAGGCCAGGCCCAGCGCCCGGAAGCGCTCGTCGACCTCCTTGAGGTGGAAGTCGAGGGAACACAACGACTCCAGTTCGCCCTTCTTGAAATGCCGGGCCACCTCGGGGTCGGCCTTGAGCATCTCCAGGAAGTCGGCGTCGTCGCGGCCCGCGTGCTTGACCTCCCAGGTCTTCATGGCGTTGCGCTGCACCAGCGCGTAGGCCTCCTCGCGGGTCAGGCCCTTGCGGATGAGGGCCAGCAGCACCGTCTGGCTGTTCCACATGCCCAGGCTGAGGCCCAGGTTCTTGCGCATGTTCTCCGGGTAGACCAGCAGGCCGTCCATGAGGCGGTTCAGCAGTCCGAACATGTAGTCGAGCAGGGTGCAGGAGTCGGGGAAGATGATCCGCTCGACCGAGCTGTGGCTGATGTCGCGCTCGTGCCACAGCGCCACGTTCTCCATGGCCGACACGGCGTTGCCGCGGATCACGCGGGCCAGGCCGGTCAGGCGCTCCCAGGTGATGGGGTTGCGCTTGTGCGGCATGGCGCTGCTGCCCTTCTGGCCCTTGGTGAACGGCTCCTCGGCCTCGAGCACCTCGGTGCGTTGCAGGTGACGGAACTCCACGGCCCAGTGCTCGAAGCCCGAGGCGACCAGCGCCAGTCCATTCATGAACTCGGCGTGGATGTCGCGCTGGATGACCTGCGTGGCGATGGGTGCGGGCCGCAGGCCGAGGCGCTGGCACACATGCGCCTCGACGGAGGGCGGCAGGTGGGCGTGGGTGCCGACCGCGCCGCTGAGCTTACCCAGCGCCACGACCGTGCGCAGGTGCCAGAAGCGGGCCAGGGCCCGCGAGAACTCCTCATGCATGAGGGCCAGCTTCAGGCCGAAGGTGGTGGGCTCGCCGTGGATGCCATGGCTGCGGCCGATGCACGGCGTGCGCTGGTGTTCGCGGGCACGGCGGGCGATGACGGCCAGGAGCGCCTCGACGTCGCGGATCAGCAGGTCGGTGCTCTGCACCATCTGGACGGCGAAGGCCGTGTCGACGATGTCCGAGCTGGTGAGCCCGAAGTGAAGCCACCGGCTGGCCGGGTCGTTGATGCGTTCGGTCACGGCCGTCGTGAAGGCGATGACGTCGTGGTTGAGCACCTTCTCGAGTTCGCGCTGGCGGGCGAACAATCCGGCCGTGTCGCCCCTCCAGGCCTGGCAGCCCTGCTGGATCTTCAGGAAATCCTGCTTCGGCACCACCCGGTGCGACACCAGCGCCTCGCTGGCGTACTCCTCGATGTCGAGCCAGAGGCTCAGCTTGTTCTCTTCGGACCAGATGGCCCGCATCTCGGGCCGGGAGTAGCGTTGAATCACGGGGTGGATCCTGGGGCAAAGCGCCCCGGGAGGCCAGAACGCACCCGGGCCGGCCCCGCTCAGGCGGAGGCCCCGGCCGATGCCCAGGTCCCGGAGACGACCGCGGCGATCGCCTCGGCGTAGCCCTCCCGGTAGGTCGGGAACCGCGGCATCCAGCCCAGTTCCTCGCGCAGGCGCCGGTTCGACACGCGCTTGTTCGACGTGCCCCGTTGGCGGGCCGGGGCTGGTCCCGGGGATTCCTGGCGTTCCCGGGGCTCGGCCGCAGGCGGCAGGGGAAGCCCGGTCGCGTCGGCGAGGAACCTCAGGAAATCGCCCTGGCGGACCGGTGCGTCGTCGACCGCGTTGTAGATCCGGCCGGCTTGGCCCCGCCGCAGGACCGCCTCGAGGGCCGAGGCCACGTCGTCCCGGTGGATCATGTTGATCCAGCGTCCCCCGTCCGGATCTTGCCGGGCCTCGCCCGCGACGAATCGACCGAAGAGATGGCCGCGCCCCGGTCCGTAGATGCCCGCGACCCGGACGACCTGCGTCGGCACCACCCCGGAGCGATGCGCCTCGGCGAAGACCTCCTCGGTGGCCACCAACAGTTGTCCGGTCTGGCCCGTCGGTTCAGCCGGCGATGCCTCGGTGACCCAGGAACCGTCGCTCTGTGGGTACACGCTGGTGCTGCCGACCGAGACGATCCGGCCGAGCCTGCGGCGGCGGGACCAGTCCACGAGGTTGCGGGCCCCGCCGAGGTAGACCTCCCGGTAGGCGTCGGCCCCGCCCCGGTTCGACGACGCGGTGCAGACCACCACGTCGAAGTCGCCCGGAATGGCCTCGAGATCCTCGGGCCGGGTGAGGTCGCCCCGCACCGCGCGGATGCCGGCGGCCGCCATCGTCCCGTCGGGGTCACCCTGCCGGCGCAGGCCCACGACCTCCGCACCCGACGCGGTCAACCGACGACCGAGTTCGAGGCCGACATACCCGCAACCGACGATCAGGATGCGCATGGTCCGAGGCACCTTTGACCCCCGGTCTCCCCGGTCAAGCCCGGGCTGCGGCCCCTGTTCCGGAAGCGCTCCTGGGAGGAACCGACCTTCCGTCGATCCGTCCCGGCCACGGGCGGTCGGCCTGCAGATCGCCGTCCACCGCGTGCGGCTTCCGGGCGCCGTTCCGCCGAGGTTTCCGCCGCCTTGCGTCCCGGGCCGTCCGGGACAACGCTCCGGGAGCTGCGCATGAGCAACGTGCTATCCCGACTGAACCCCTCCCTCGCCAGCCTGCCGGTGTACGTGCCGGGCCGGCCCATCGAGGAGGTCGCCCGCGAACACGGCCTGGATCCTTCCGGCATCATCAAGCTGGCCTCCAACGAGAATCCCTTCGGCCCGTCGCCCAAGGCGCTTGAGGCCATGGAGACCGTGCTGCGCCAATTGCACCTCTATCCCGACGGATCGGCCTCCGCGCTCAAGCGCGCCCTGGCCGACTCGACCGGCGTGCGGCCGGAGCACCTCCTCCTGGGCAACGGCTCCAACGAGATCCTGGAGTTCGTCGGCCACGCGATGATGCGCCCGGGCGTGGAGGTCGTGGTGCCGGAGTTCTGCTTCGCGGTGTATCCGATCGTCACGGCCCTCTTCGGGGCCACGCTGGTCACGGTGCCTGCGGTCGACTTCGGCGCGGACGTTGGCGCCATGATCCGCGCGGTCACGGCCAACACGGGCGTGCTGTTCCTGGCCAACCCGAACAACCCCACCGGCACGCGCACCTCGCGCGGGGAGGTGCTCCGCCTGCTGCGCGAGGTGCCCAAGGACGTCCTCATCGTCATGGACGAGGCCTACCTCGAGTTCCTCGACGACCCGGTGGACCTCGTGCCGGAGATCCTCTCGGGCGCACGCGACAACCTGCTGCTCTGCCGGACCTTCTCCAAGATCTTCGGTCTGGCGGGCCTCCGCCTCGGGTACGGCATCGGCAGCCCGGCGTTGGTCGCGGCCCTCGAGAAGGTGCGCCAGCCCTTCAACATCAACGCCATCGCCCAGGCCGGCGCCATCGCGGCCCTCGGCGACGCCGCCCACCAGGCGCGGACCTGCGAGAACAACCGGGCGGGCGTGGACTACTACCAGTCGGCCTTCCAGGCGATGGGTCTGCCCTACGTGCCCTCGCACGCCAACTTCGTGCTGGTGAAGACCGGCTTCGGGGCCGAGGTCTTCGCCGCGCTCCAGCGCCGGGGGATCATCACCCGCCCGATGGCCGGCTACGGCCTGCCCGACTGGTTGCGCATCTCGGTGGGCACCCCGGCCGAGAACGCCCGCTGCCTGGTGGCCCTGCGCGAGGTGCTCGCCGCGATGCCTGCAGCCTGAGGTGGTGCTGGAGAGACCTGCGATGAACCCACCGCCTTCCCTCCGCGTCGAATCCGTCCCGGCCAAGGAATCGCCGGCGCGCGCCCTGCTCATCGTACTCCACGGCCTGGGTGATTCGTCCCGGGGCTGGGAGTGGCTACCGGGCGAACTCGGCCTGCCCTGGCTTGAGTACGCCCTGGTCGATGCGCCCGATCCGTATCACGGCGGGTTCTCGTGGTACGACCTGCCGGGCGACGCCGGTCCGGGCGTGCGCCGCAGCCGGGCCCTGCTCGAGCGCCTGCTCGAGGAGCGGATCGCCGCCGGGCATCGACCCGAGCGGATCGGGATCCTGGGCTTCTCGCAGGGATGCCTCATGACCTTCGATGTCGGTTGGCGCTTCACTCCCAGGCTGGGCGCGCTGGTGGGCATCAGCGGCTACCTCCACGACCCGGCCTCGCTGCTGCGCGAGTTGGGCCCCGACGCCCGCTCGGTGCCCGCGCTCTTCACCCACGGCACCCACGACCCCATCGTGCCGATGGTCCCGGTGCGCGCCCAGGCGCAGGCCCTCCAGGAGGCCGGCCTGTCCCTCGAGTGGCGGGAGTTTCCCAAGGCCCACACCGTGGCCGGCGAGCCGGAGATCCGCCTCATCCGCGACTTCCTCACGCGGCACCTGGGCGGCTGAGCCCGGGGCGCTGCCGGTCCTCCCCCGCCCGATTGCGCCACGCCGGGTTCGGCCGCAGGATCGGCCCGGTGAACCTGACCTCATGGAACGTCAACGGCCTGCGGGCCGCGCTGGGCAAGGGACTGCTGGACTGGATCGCCCGGGAGGACGCCGATGTGATCTGCCTGCAGGAGGTCAAGGCCATGCCCGACCAGGTGCAGGTCGAGTGGCCGGCCGGCTATTCGGCCCACTGGAACTCCGCCGAACGCAAGGGCTACAGCGGCACCCTGACGCTCAGCCGCCTGCCGGTGATCTCCGTCGAGCGAGGCCTGGGCTCATGGCTGCCCGACAACGAGGGCCGGGTGCTGACCGTGGAGCTCCGTGACCGCTTCGTGGTGAACTGCTACACGCCCAACACCAAGCGGGACCTGTCCCGGCTGCCCTACCGCGAGCAAGCGTGGGATCCGGCCTTCCTGGCGCACCTGAAGGCGCTGGAAGCCTGCAAGCCGGTGGTCTTCTGCGGCGACCTCAACGTGGCCCATGAGGAGATCGACCTGGCCAATCCCAAGGCCAACGTCCGCAACCACGGGTTCACGGTGGAGGAGCGGCGTGGGTTCACCCGGCTGATGGAGGCCGGCTTCGTGGATACCTTCCGCGACCGGCATCCCGGGCAGGGAGGCCACTACACCTGGTGGAGCCCGATGGCCGGTGCACGGGCTCGCAACGTGGGGTGGCGCATCGACTACTTCGGGGTCTCGGGGGTCCTGCGACCGGCGGTGCGCGAGGCCTTCCTTCGTCCGTCCGTGACCGGCTCGGACCATTGCCCGGTGGGGCTCGTGCTGGAGTGAACCGATCCGGAGGGCGGCTTCGACCTTGCCGCGTGCGCCTCCGGGCCGACACTCCGCCCGTGGATGCGATGAAGATCACCGTCGAGACCCTGCGCGGATTCAAGGGCGTTCGCCCGTTCGGTGCGCTGACGGCCTACGACTACCCGGGAGCCCGGCTGCTCGACGAGGCGGGGGTGCCGGTGATCCTGGTCGGCGATTCGCTCGGCATGGTGGTGCTGGGCCATCCGGACACCACCTCGGTGACCATGGACGACATGGTGCATCACCTTCGGGCCGTGTGCCGGGCCCGGCCGCGCGCCCTCGTCGGGGCCGACCTGCCCTACAAGGCCTACGAGACGCCCGCCCAGGCGGTCCGCAACGCCCGGCGGCTGGTCGAGTCCGGCGCCGAGTACGTCAAGGCCGAGGGGGGCCGCGAGATCCTGCCGCAGATCCGGGCCATCCTGGCCGGGGGCATCCCGTTCATGGGCCATCTGGGCATGCTGCCGCAGCACGTGGTCGAGGAGGGGGGCAAGTACCGCATGAAGGGGCGGGACGAGGTGGGTCGGCAGCGCCTGCTCGAGGACGCCATCGCGCTCGAGGAGGCCGGGGCCTTCGCCGCCGTGCTGGAGCTGGTGACCCCGCCGGTGGCGGCCGAAATCCGGGGCGCCTGCCCGCGCCTGCTGACCGTGGGCATCGGCAGCGGTCCGGACTGCGACGGTCAGATCCTGGTGACGCACGACCTGGTCGGGGCCTTCCCATGGTTCACTCCCCGCTTCGTCACCCCGCTGGCCCGCACCGGGGAGTCCATCCGGTCGTCCGCCCAGCAATGGCTCGCGTCGCTGGCGACCCGGGCCTGAGGAGCCGCCCCAGCGAGCAGCAACTCCACCCCAACTCTCCAATCTTTTTTCCCCAGGCGCAGCGGGTGGGGTCAGAGCGAGCCTTGGGAGGCGGACAAACCTTCCCCTCTCGCGCGCAGCGCGAGGATGGTTTGTTTGAAGAGCCTCCCCAGCGAGCGGCGACCCCACCCGCTCCGCCGCTCCGCCGCTCCGCCGCCCACCCGACGTTGCCCTTGCGCCGGGGTCCGCCGGCGGGTCACTTTGTCCGGACCGTGCAGCCGTCCATGCTCCAGGAACTTCGGTCGCTCTGGGACAGCCTTCCCCACAAGGCGCCGCTCGGGCTGGTCGTCGTCGCCTGGGTGGCGCTGTTCCATCTCCTCGGCAACTCCACCCTGGGTTATATCCCGAGCGAGTCGATGTTCGGATGGCTGCAGGCGGTCTACGAGGGAGGGGCCAAGCAGGGTCGGGACGACGAGCTGGGGGTGATGATCCCCTGGCTGGTCGGCGCCATCGTGGTGATGCGCCGTGCCGAGCTGACGGCCATTCCCAAGCAACCCTGGATCCCCGCCCTCGCGCTGGTGCCCGCAGGCCTGGCCCTGCACATCTCCGGCTACATGGTGCAGCAGACCCGCCTGGGCATGCTGGGATTCCTGGTCGGTCTCTACGGCATCCTCGGCATGTACTGGGGCCGCGCCTGGATGCGGGGCTTCGCCTTCCCCTACCTGCTCTTCCTGTTCTGCATCCCCATCTCGGCCCTGCTCGACACCCTCACCCACGGCCTGCGCCTGCTGAGCACCCTGCTCTCCACGACCTTCTGCGACTGGGTGCTGAACATGAAGCTGGAGCGGGCGGGCACCATCGTGCTCCAGAAGGCCTCGGCGGCCACGCAGGGCTTCCGCTTCGACGTCGCCCCGGCCTGCAGCGGCATCCGCAGCGCCACGGTGGTGCTCCTGCTCACGGTGACCTTCGCCTTCCTGAACTTCCGCTCCGCGTGGAGGCGCGTGTTCCTGATCCTGCTCAGCCCGGCCTTCGCGGTGCTGGCCAACGTCATCCGCCTGATCGTGGTCTTCGCCGTCGCCGAGGCGGCGGGCCAGGCCGCCGGCGAGGCCATCGAGACCAAGTTCGGCTTCGCGACCTTCCTCATCGCCCTGGGTTGCGTGTTCCTCGTCGCCCGCTGGCTCAAGGAGCCGGAGCCCCCGGCCGCCACGGACCCCCGACCCACATGAACTCCCCCGTCCTCGTCCTCACCGTCGCGGCCCTCGGCATGATCGCCGCGGCCGCCGGGTCGCTGCGGTGGCTCAAGGAGCGCGTGCGCATGGGCGAGCCGGGTGTCCGCGTCGTCGGGCTGCCGCTCATCGCCGAGTCGGGCCGTCTGGCCACCTCCAACTCGGTCTCGCTGCCCTCCGAGATCCCGGGCTACCGCTCGCGGCTTGACCCCATCCCGGACCTCGAACTGAGCTTCCTCCCGCCGGACACCACCTTCGGCCGCCGCTCCTACCACGGGGGCGACGGATTGCCGCCCATCTCGGCCAGCGTCGTGCTGATGGGCTCCGACCGCACGAGCATCCACCGCCCGGAGTACTGCATGACCGGCGTCGGCTGGCAGATCTTCTCCCAGACCGTGCGGCGGATCGACATCCCGGGATGGCCGCCCGGCGGCCTCGAGGTGCAGCGGTTCGACATGACGCGCACCCTCCAGCGCGATGACGGGACCCCTGTCACGGTGCAGGGCATCTACGTGTTCTGGTTCGTGGCCGACGGCGTGCGCACGCCGAGCCACTCGGAGCGCCAGTGGCGGATGATCCGCGACGTCCTCTCCAAGGGCAGCAGCCCCCGGTGGGCCTACATCTCGTTCTTCTCGCTCAGCGAACCCGGGGCCGAGGAGGCCACCTTCGCGCGCATGTCCCGGCTCATCGCGGCGGCCGTCCCGGGCATCGAGCGCGAGCCGCCGGCGGCGACGACGGCGGCGACCCGGTCCCCCTGAGCCGCCGGAGGCGTTTCAATGGCCGCCGACGTCCCGACGCCCGACATCGATCCCGGAGACGCCGGCCATCCGGCGTCGGACGCCGCGCCGACGGGCGGCCTGGTGGGCGGCGGGCGCAGCCTCACCCGGCTCGGGGCCTTCACCCTCATCACGCTGGCCACCGCCCGCCGCCGCCTCGGCGAGAACTCGCGCGTGGTACGCCCGCGCATCCTCGGCGAGATCCACCGGTGCGGGGTGCGCCTGCTGCCGCTGGTCGGTTTCCTCGGCGTCGTGCTGGGCGTCGTGTTCGTCGGCCAGACCGCCTCGCTGATGGAGCAGATCGGCGCGGGCAACTTCACCGGCACCCTGATGGTCGCGGTGTTCCTGCGCGAGATGGTGCCGATGACGGCCGCCCTGGTGGTGCTGGCGCGCGTGGGCACGGCCGCCGTGATCGACCTCGGGACGGCCCGCGCGCTGGGCGAGGTGGAGGCCCTCGAGGCCCTCGGCATCGATCCGATCCACTACCTCGTCGTGCCGAGGGTCGTCGGGTTCGCCGTCTCGGTGGCCTCGCTGGGCCTGTACCTGCTGGTTGTCGCGCTGGGCTCGGGCCACGCCTTCGCCTACGCCCGGGGCCTCAGGGCCTCGCCGATCGAGTTCCTCACCCAGGTCGCCGGGGCCCTGCACCCGCTCGATTTCCCGCTCATCGCCCTGAAGACCGGAATCTTCGGAGCATTCCTGGGCTTGGTCATCTGTTACGAGGGGCTTGCCCGCCCGCTGACGCTGGCCGAGGTCGGCGCGGCCACCACCCGGTCGGTCGCCACCTGTGCCGTCGGCTGCCTCCTGGTCGACGCGGCCTTCCTCGCCGTGTACCTGCTGCTATGAACGCGGAGCACGCCGCCGTGGCCCTCGAGGCGGAATCCCTGGTCGTGGCGGCCCCTTCCGGGGCCGCCGGGAGGATCGGGTTCGGGCCGGTCGACTGGCGGGTGTCGGCCGGTCAGCTCTGGGTCGTCGCGGGGCCGCACGGGGTCGGCAAGAGCGCCCTGCTCGAGACGCTCGCCGGCCTCATCCCGGCCGCCTCGGGCAGGGTCCGGGTCTTCGGGCGCGAGGTGCTCGGCACCGGCGACGACGAGGAGGGCCTGCGCGAGACGCGCCGGCGCATGGGCCTGGTGTTCGACGGCGGCGGTCGGCTCCTGTCCGCCCTGAGCGTGGGGGAGAACCTGGTGCTGCCCTGGTGCTACCACCGGAACGCCGCTCCGGCCGAGGCCCTGGCCGCGCTGCGCCCCCTCATCGACCACCTTCAGATCGGCTCGCTGCTGGACCGCAGCCCGGCCTCCCTCGGCCGTTCCTGGTCGCGGCGCGTGGCCTTGGCGCGTTGTCTCGCCCTGCAACCGGGTCTCCTGCTGCTCGACAACCCCCTGGCGGGCCTCGACGCGGTGCACCTGCGCTGGTGGCGCGGGTTCCTCGCCGGCGCCTTGGCCGGTCACCCGGTGCTGGGCGGCAGGTCGCTGGCCATCGTCGCCACGACCGACGAGGTCCGACCCTATCTCGGGCTGGACCCGCGCTTCGCGCTGGTCGAGGGCGGCCGGTGGCGCATGCTCCCGGACATCGGGTCCGTCCCCCTGGCCACCGGGGAGGATGCCTCCCGGAGCCCCGGCTGATGACGGCCGACCCAACGAACGACCCCAGGCCGACGAACCGCCGCCCTAACAATCCCCACTGACGACCATGGCCCTCCAGGACCTCACCCCCCAGCTCCGCACCCGCCTCCGGAAGGTCGAGTGGGTGGTCGCGCTGTTCCTGCTCGGCGCGGTCGCGTTGGGGCTGGTCGGCCTGGGGTTCTTCATCAAGACCACCGGCGACCGGCGCGGCTGGTGGGTCCGGCAGGTGCCCTACTACACCTACCTGCGCGACGGCGGCTCGGTGAAGGTCGGCACGCCGGTGAAGATGCTCGGGTTCACCATCGGCGAGGTGGTGCAGATCGACACGGCCCCGGACGACCCGTGGCACCGGGACGAGGGCTTCAACGTGTTCGTGCGGTTCCTCGTGCGCGACCCGTACCACGGCTACATCTTCACCGACTCCCTGCTGAAGGTGGCCGGTCTGCCGATCGACATCGCCGGCGGCAACTTCCTGGAGGTGACCCGAAGCCAGGGGTTGGGCATCGCCACCACGGCCCCGGCGACCAACGCGCCGGGCGGGGGTGCCCTGGGCGTGCTCTGGGACAAGTACGCCTACCACCTCGGCCGGCCCGACGCGACCAACTTCATCCGCTACGACCCGGTGACCAAGGACGACAAGGGCTACTTCCTGCGCACCGAGGTGACCGGGGACCTCGTCGGCGAACTCACCCTGCTGGTGCCGAGGATCCGCGAGGCCTTCACCCGGCCGGGCGGTCTTGGCGACCTGCTGTTCCCGACCAACCTCTCGGCCCGATTCGATCGTCCCGGCGGCCTCGGCGACATCATGATCCCCACCAACCTCAGCTCGGCCCTGACGGTGACCCTGACCAACCTGAACGCCCAGATCGGCGGCATCGGCTCGCTGGTCTCCAACGTCGACGCCTCGGTGCCGGCCCTGGTCACCAACCTGAACGCGACGCTGCCTCCGCTGCTCTCGGAACTCGGCCGCTCGGTGCCGCCGCTGGTCACCCAGGTGAACCAGCAGATCCGGGGGGTCGGTCCGCTGGTCTCCAACCTCGACGCCACCCTTCCCGGGGCCCTGGGCGAGGTGCGGAAGACCCTCGGTGCCATGCGCTCGAACACCCTGCCCGCCGCCGAGGGCGTGCTGACCAACACCTCGGACTTCGTGGGCGGGCTCAAGCGGCATTGGCTCTTCCGCGGGGCCTTCAAGACCAACACCCCGCCGAGGCGTCCCTGAGGGCCGGAGCCTCCGGGAGGATCCCTCCCGGGGACTCCGGCTCACGGGGGCGGTGTCCGGATCCCGGCCGAGCGCCAGAACCCAAGGGGCACCGGTTGGTACCAATCACCCACATCGACCCGGAAAATCGCTTCCGTTGGGCGCGGGGCTGGGCATCATCCCCGCAAGAATTCCATGAGCAAGCAAGCGATCCTCCCATCCCTGTGCGCCTCGGTGCTCCTGCTGTGCCCGCCGTGGGCGTCTGCGGCCGAACCGGCGGCCAAACCCGATCCCAAGGCGGCTGCCAAGCCCGCTGTCACCAACGCGCCGGTGTCCGTCTTCAAGGACAAGAAGCTTGAGGATGCCGTTCGGCGCCAGGTGTTCGCCAAGCGCGAATCGAAGGAGCCGCTGACGGCCGCGGATGTCGCCAACGTCTCGACGGTGTCCGCGCCCTTCGCCGGCATCACGAGCCTGTCCGGCCTGGAGCATTGCATGGCGCTGGCCTCCTTGGAGATCCCGGGCAACAAGGTCGCCGACCTGGCACCGCTGGCGGGTCTCAAGCAGTTGCAGTATGTCCATCTCGCCTCGAACCAGGTGGTCAACATCGCCCCGCTGGCCTCGGTGCCGGCCCTGCAGTACATCGAGTTGTCGCACAACCGCCTGAAGGACGTGAAGCCGCTGGGCGGCCTGACCAACCTGGCGTCGATCTACCTCTCGGCCAACCGTTTGGCCAGCATCGCGCCCCTGACCAACCTCCCGCGCGTGGCCACCCTGTACGTCGACCACAACCGGATCCGGTCGATCGAGGGCCTGGGATCCTTCCGCAACCTGATGATGCTCTCGGCCGCGCACAACGGCATCGCCGACCTCTCGCCCCTGGCCGGCCTCCGCGCCCCCTCCTACCTCGAGCTGTCCCACAACAAGGTCCGCGACCTCGTGCCCTTGCAGCGCTGGATGGCGGCCGACCTCGGGAAGACCCGCAACTTCGCCCCGTTCGTGCGCATCTACCTCGAGGGGAACCCGCTCTCGAAGGCCTCGAAGTCGATCGTCGACGACCTGAAGGCCAAGGGGGCCCGCATGAACCCGCCGGCCCGCTGAGAGGCGGCCCAGGTCCCGGGGCCCGCTCACCGGAAGGGGTTGCCCCGGCGCCTGCGTCGTCCCGGGGCGTCGGCCTTGCCGTCCGTGCCATCGGGGCCGAAGGGGTTGCGCTTCGGTGATGACGCATCGGCCCCGGGCCGGCTCCACAGGCCCCAGCAAAGCTGGAGGAGCGCGCCCACCAGGTGCGCCCCGGCCACCACGGCCAGGGCCGGCCAGGGCAGCCAACGCAGGGCGTAGCCGGCCAGCCCGAGACCCAGCACCGGGGAGGCGCCCGCGAAAGCCGCCGAGGCGAGTCTCCACGCGCCGCCGAGGGTGAGGCGACGCCCCAGCACGAAGGCCATGAGCCGCAGCGGCAGGGCCAGCGCCACGGCGGCCACGCACCAGGTCGCGGCCAGGGCGGCCGCCACGCCGCCGACCACCGCCGTCAGCGCCGGCCGTCGCCAGGCCTCCCAGGCCGCGCGCGCCTCGAGCCGCACCAGGGACAGGTCCCAGTCGGCCGGCCACGGCCACTCCACGAACCCGGCGATCCCGGCCACGCGCAGGGCCCCCGGCATCAGTTCGACCTGCAGGTCGGCCGTCCGACCGGGCGGGGAGCGGTCGTCGGGTCGCACCGCGATGCCGAGGTGCGGCGAGTCGGCCAGGATGCGGGCCGGAGCCCCGGGCCACCCGAGGCGACCGCGCGCGAGGGTCGGACCCTGCTCCGGGAGTTCGCCGATCGCCCTGTCGACGACCGGCCACCAGGCCGTGAGCAGCGTCCAGCCGAGGACCAGCGAGGCCGCCAGGGCGAAGGCGGCGACGAACCCGAGGGTGCGGCCCGTGCCGGCGTCGGCGAAGCGGGCCAGCCCGCCGCCGGTGACGGGCTGCCAGGCCCCGGGCCCACGGCGCGGCGTCGCCGGCGCGGCGCAGGCCTGCGTGCTGGGGTCGGGCGCATCGGACACGGCACCACTTCACCAGCGAAGCCGTCCCGCCGGCAATCCATCCCGGGGTCGAATTCCCGTTTGCCGATCCGGCCGGCCCGGGAGCATGATGCCTCCCAAGTCGTCCAAGTGACCCTCCTGACAATGAAGACCCCAAGCCCCGCCCTCGTCGTCGCCGCCGCGATCCTCGCCGGTTGCGCCACCAACGCCGCCGACTCCGCCTCGTCCGCCAAGGCCAAGCCGAGCCAGATCGGTCATGTGGACGCCGAGGGCTTCACCCTCATCTCCGACGGCACCTGGAACGGCTGGAAGGTCAACGAGAGACCGGCCTCCTGGAGCCTGTCCGAGGGCGGGTTCAAGGCCCAGGGCGAGCGCTCCCACAATTTCTACACGGGCCCGCTGGCGCCCTTCAAAGACTTCGAGCTGAAGGTCGACGTCAAGACGGCCCCGAACTCCAACGGCGGCATCTACATCCACACCAAGTACCAGGACTCGGGATGGCCCTGGGGCGGCTACGAGACCCAGGTCAACCAGACCCAGGGCGACTGGCGCAAGTCGGGCAGCATCTACTCGGTGCAGGACGTGAAGGCCGACAAGCTCGAGGGCGTGGTGCGCGACAACGAGTGGTACACCCACCACGTGGTCGTGAAGGGCAACCGCATCCAGGTCTTCCTCAACGGCAAGCTGGTCAACGACTTCACCGAGGAGCCGGGTCGCAAGGCCGGCAAGGACTTCGAGCGCAAGCTCAGCGAGGGGACGATCGCCTTCCAGGCCCATGACCCGAAGTCAGTAGTCCATTACCGCAACGTCCGGGTCAAGAAGCACTAAGCCTCAGGGGCCCGGCCCTGCGGACCGGCCGGTCGCCGCGGCGACGTCCCGATCCCGACCCGAGGGCACCCCCCAGCTCCCGATGAACCTTGTCGTCGTCGGCCTGAACCACAGGACGGCCCCGGTGGCGATCCGCGAGCGGTGGGCCTTTGCACCGGCCGACCTTGCCGCCGCGGCCGGACGTGTGCGTTCCGGCGGCCTGGCCGACGAGGCCGTCGTGGTGTCGACCTGCCATCGGGTCGAGGTGTATGCGGCGGCCTGCCCGGCGGAGGACCCGTCGGTCGTGTCGGACCGCCTGCGGGCCTTCCTGGCCCGGGACCGCGGCCATCCCGGCGACCTGTCGCGGGTCGTCCATGGCCACTCCGGCACCGGCGCCCTGGAGCATCTCTTCCGGGTCGTCTCCGGCCTCGACTCGATGGTCCTGGGCGAGACGGAGATCCTCGGCCAGATGAAGCAGGCCTACGCCGTCGCCCTCGCCGCAGGCCACACCGGGCCGATCCTCAACCGCGCGTTCCAGCGGGCCTTCAGCGTGGCCAAGCGCCTCCGCACCGAGACGGGCATCCAGCGCGGCCACACCTCGGTCGCCTCGGTCGCCGTCGGGCTGGCCGAGCGGCTCCTCGGGGACCTCGACCACGCCGAGGTGCTGGTCATCGGTGCCGGCCGTGCCGGTGCGACCACGGCGCGCGCGCTGCGGGCCCGGGGGGTCCGGGGCATCCGGGTGTCCAACCGCTCCCCGGATCGCGCCGCCGCGCTGGCCGGGGAATTGCAGGGCCGGGCCGTCGGCTTCCGGGACTGGGAGCGCGAGATCGCCTCGGTCGACATCCTCCTGAGCGCCACCGGGTCCGGGATCCCGATCCTCGACCGGCCGGTCCTGGAGCGGGCGATGGCGGCCCGCGGGGGGCGCCTCCTGCTGCTGGTCGACCTCGCCGTGCCCCGCGACATCGATCCGGCGGTGGGACTGGTCCCCGGGGTCGTCCTTGCCAACGTCGACGATCTCCAGTCGCTGGCCGATGCGGCCGCCCGGCAGCGCCGGGGCGAGGTCGAGCGTTGCGAGCGGCTCATCCGTGAGGCCGCCGGCGGTGTCGTGTCGCGACGCCCCGCGCCGGCGCGCCCTCCCCGCCTGGCCGTCCTCGCGCCCTCATGGCCCTGAACCGTCCCATCCGCATCGCCACGCGGGGCAGCCCGCTGGCCCTGGCCCAGGCCCGGCAGGTCGAGTCCGACCTGCGGAGGGCCTTCCCGGCCGGGCGCTTCGAGCTGGAGGTGATCCGGACCACCGGGGATGCCCTGCAGGCCCTCGATCCCGCCGACCCCGCCCGTCCGCCGTCCGACAAGGGGCTCTTCACCAAGGAGCTGGAGGAGGCCTTGCTGGACGGACGGGCCGACCTGGCGGTGCACAGCCTGAAGGACCTGCCCACCGAGCTGCCCGGGGGCCTGGTGCTGGCGGCGGTGTGTCCGCGTGCTGATGTGCGTGAGGTCCTGTTGTACCGGGACGGCCGACGCGTCTCCGCCGAGAGGAACCCGGTCGCCGAGTGGCGGCCGGGAGCCAAGGAGCGTTCCGGTTTCGGGCACGCCCTCGGGCTGGCGGACCTGCCCCCGGCCTCGGTGGTGGCCACCGGCAGCGCCCGGCGGGCCGCGCTGGTGCGGGCGCAGAGGCCGGACCTCTCGGTGGTCCCCATCCGGGGCAACGTGGGGACGCGCCTCTCGAGACTGCTCGAAGACGACGGGATCGACGCCACGCTGCTCGCGGCGGCCGGCCTGTGCCGCCTCGGCTACGACCTCGGCCCCAAGGGCGCTCTCCGGTTGGACCATCGGCTGGCTCCGGCCCGGCGCGCGGTCACCGAACCGCCTCCCGAGGGCATCCTGGGGACGATCCTCGAGCCGGAGGAGTTCCTCCCGGCGGTGGGTCAGGGGGCCGTGGCGCTCGAGATCCGCGCCGGCGATGGGGAGATCGCTCCCCTCGTGGCGGTCCTGGACCACGTCAACACCCGGCAGGCGGTGCTGGCCGAGCGGGCGTTCCTCCGGGCCATGGGCGGCGGCTGCGGGAGTCCAATCGCCGGCCATGCCCGGGTGGTGGGACACCTGCTGCGCCTGAGGGTGGCCGTCTTCCGCGACGGTTCGGGCCGGTTCGGGGAGGATCAGGCGCCGGTCCGGGAGGCCGAAGGGTTGGGTCGGCGCCTGGCCGAGCGGATGCTCGGCCAGGCGGCCCACCTCATCCCTGACGCGCACGGTTGACGGGCGCGACGGTCACGGGCGCGCCGTTGGCCCGGCCGCCGGCCATGCTCGGCCAGGCGGCCCACCTCATCCCTGACGCGCACGGTTGACGGGCGCGACGGTCACGGGCGCGCCGTTGGCCCGGCCGCCAGCCGTGTGCCGTGTGCCGGTCTCGTCTTCGGTTTCCAACGGGAGCGTTTCCTGCTTCCATCGCGCCCCAGAGATGACTCACGAGCCCCATGCCGCCTTCCTCCGCGAACTGGCCGAGGCCAGCGCCCGGGTGATCCTGCCCTACTACGGCGCCCGGGACATGGGTCTGGAGCTCAAGAGCGACGATTCCCCGGTGACGTTGGCCGATCGGGGTGCCGAGCAGGTGATGCGGGAGATGATCACCCGGCGTTTCCCCGACCACGGGATCATCGGCGAGGAGTTTGGCACTGAGCGGGGCGACGCCGAGTTCGTCTGGGTGCTCGACCCGGTCGACGGCACGAAGAGCTTCGTCCTCGGGGTTCCGCTCTTCGGCACGCTCATCGGCTTGATGCACCGGGGCCGTCCGCTCCTGGGTTGCATCCATCAGCCGGTGTTGCGCCAGTTGATGATCGGCGACGGCAAGGTCACCACGCTCAACGACCAACCGGTCCGGGTCCGTCCCTGCGCCCGGCTTTCCGAAGCGACCCTGCTGACCACCGATCCGCTGCACCCGGCCAAATACCAGAATGGCGCGGGTTTCGACGCCTTGACCCGGGAAGTCTGCCTCTACCGTGGCTTCGGGGACTGCTATGGCTACCTGCTGCTCTGTTGTGGGAGGGTGGATGTGATGGTCGATCCGATCGTCAATCCGTGGGATCTCCTGCCTCTGGTGCCGCTCCTCGAGGGGGCCGGTGCCACGGTGACCGACTGGCAGGGCCGTCCGGCCAACCACGCCGGCGCCACGTCGGCCGTCGCCTCCGCTCCGGAGCTGCACGCGGAGGTGCTCCGGCGGCTCAACT
>VHCX01000044.1 GCA_016871615.1 Verrucomicrobiota bacterium | reverse complement strand
TGGGCTGGCGGGGTCTCAGGAATTCTTGAGCACGATCTGCACGATCACGTTGCCGGCGTCGCGGCACCGATCGATGACCTTCTCCAGCAGGTCGTAGAGATCCTTGAGGGCCACCACCGTCACGGGGTCGTGTTCGGCCTGGTACAGGGCCCGGATGAGCTCGACCATGTGCTTGTCGGCCTCGCCCTCGAGGTACTGGAGCTTGTCGTTGCGCTCCTTCATCCGGGGCAGGTCGGGCGAGTGTCGCAGGTCGCGCACCATGGTCAGCAGGGTGTCCATGGAGTCCTGGAGCAACTGGGTCTGGCGGGAGAAGTCGGCCCGTTGGACGCGCACGGGACAGATCAGGAAGCGCTCGGTGAAGCGCTCCAGGGTGCGCGGGATCTTGTTGAGCGCGGTGGCCAGGGCGTCGATGTCCTCGCGCTCGAGGGGCGTGACGAAGGTGGTGATGAGGCGCTCCTGGAGCTCCTCGGTGATGCGTTCCTCCTTGCGGCGGACCAGCGCCGACGAGTCGAGGGCGGCCGCGCCGGGGCTGGCGAGGGTCTTGGCCAGCAGGTGGACGCTTTCCTGGGCCTCGGCCGCGCTGCGCTCCAGCAGGTCGAAGAAGACGTCGCCGCCGCCGATGAGTCGTTGGAGTGAGAACATGGTGTGATGGAAGGGTTGGAGGGTTTCGTGGAGACTACAGGAGGGTGACGATCCGGTGACAATCAGGACCCGGTGCGATCCTCAATAGTTGATCTGGGCCTGGAGGCTGATGCGGTCGGCGGAGGTGGTGTCGTTGTAGGGCGCCAGGCGGGTGTTGGTGCGGTCGAAGGTGTGCGTGTATTGCAGGGTGAACTCCACCGGGGTCCAAGGCGACCATTCGATGCCGAAATCCAGCTCGTTGACCAGCGAATGCGGGGCGTTCACCGCGAACTTGCGGCCGCCGGAATAGTACTGCCAGCGGGCGAACGGATACCAGTGGCCCAGCTTGTTCTGGTCCTTGTAGGCCAGCTGCACATAGCCGCCGTGCAGGGTCTCGGCGCCGATGGACCGGCTGCCAGGGGACAACTCCGGCCCCCGGCCCACGTTCCATTCGGCCTCGATGCCGAAAGGCTGGGGATACCACACGGCGCTCAGGCCGACGCGCTCGTCGGTGATGCCGCCGACCCGCGTCGACGGGATGAAGGAGCTGCCACCCACCGTGATGGCCTGCGTGCCCGAGACGAACCGTCCGGAATACGCCTGCACCCCGGCCTCGAAGAACTGGCCGTTGGAGAACTGGAACGGATAGCTCACCCGGGCGATGACGTGGGGCGTGTCGTTGAGGTCCAGCTTGTTGAGTCCCTGGCCGGAGTAGGCGCCGAACCCGACCACGCCATAGTCGCCCGAGCCCTTGAGACCCAGCTTGATGAGTTCGGCGTACCGCTTGCGGATCTCGTCGGGCGCCCAGTAGAAGAACGCTCCGAGGTCGCGCTCGCCCTCGGCCGCCGAATTGATGGCATCGACCCGCTCCAGCGGTCCGCGATTGCCCGAGGACTGCATGTTCGACCAGCCGAAGGGCACCTTGGACTGGCCGATCCGCACCCGGTATTCCTTGGCCTTGTCGAGATACACGTCGCCGTACAGGTCACGCAACTGGACGGAGAAATCGCCGCTGCCCGGGGAGGCGTTGAGGTCGGGCTGCACGTACAGGCCGAGGTGCTCGGAGACATCGCCGCTGAGGATGATGCGGCCACGGCGGATGAAGAAGGTGTTGTTCTCGGCCACCGACCGGTCGTTGGGCACGTTCAGCTCAGCCCCGTCGCGGTCCAGGATGGAGTGGTAGCGGAACTGGGTGTACCCGCGCAGGTTGAGCTGGTCGTACCATTTCGGCGCCTTGGGCTTCTCGGCGGACTTGTCGGCAGGCCTGGCCGGGGATGAGGGCGACGAGGACGACGTCGGCGCGGCAGCGGTCTCGACCGGCTTGGCGGACGAGGGCTGGACGGCGGGAGCCGGGACGGGTGTCGCGGGTGACGGCGGCGCCACCGTGGCCGTGGCCGTGACGGAGGGCGCCGGCCCCGATTCCGCCTGTGCGGCGGCGACCAGGTCGTCGTACTCCTGGGCCGTCAGGGTGCCGCGATCCTTGAGGACCTTGAGCAGCTTCAGCAGGGCCGGGTTGGAGGCCTCGGTGGAGAACGAGGGACCCGCCACAACCAGGGCGGCGGCCAGCAGGACTCGGCAGGAGAGGGATCGGCGCATGGACATCGGGGTCGGGTCCATTTTGGACCGGACACGGGCCGACGTTTGGGATTGCGTGTCACGAACTTAGGGCTCCGGAGTTACGATCATGTGACAAACGGATTCCGGTCCCCAGGGCGGGTGGGGGGATGGCCTCAGTGACCGGCGGGGTGCCGGTACCGCCGCTCGCCGGCCCGCACGGCGAGGGGCAGGTGGTTTCCGGGCGGGGTGCGCGGGCAGGTGGCGAAGGGCGTGAAGGCGCAGGGCGGGTTGTAGGCGCGATTGAAATCGAGGGTCGTCCAATCGGAACCGTCCGGCTTGGGCGCATGCAGGAAGCGGCCGGCCGCGTAGGTTCCGCGCCCGTTGGTCGTGTCGCCGAAGAGCACGAACAGGTCGTCCGTCTCGGTGTCGACGGCCGCCTGGAGCCGGTGGGTGGCACCCTCCAGCTCAAAGACCAGGGTGCCCGCCAGGGGCAGGCTCTCCCGGGTGCCGATGACCGTGGCCAGCCCCAGGGTCGCGCCCGGGGCGGCGGGCTCGAGCCGGGCGGGCACGACCCAGCGCCGGGACCATCCGAAGCACGGCAGGCCGGTGAAGCCCGTGCGGGTCGGCGCCAGGGAATCGCGCACGCGCAGGCCCAGCCGTCCGTCGCGGTCGATCACCGAGATGCGCAGACCGCCCACCGAGAGCGTGTCGGGACGGGCACCCCGGGCGTCCGTGGCCACCGGGCCGCCGTCGAAGGGTTGCCCATTCCGGAGCACCGGGACGCCGGGCGACGGCTCGAAGCGCACCTCGCCACCGCGGCGGTGCCACACCCCGACCACCCCGGGCGCACGGCCGGCCGGGAAGACCAGCGCCTGATCCGGCCGCGACCCGCTGGTCGAGGCCCCCTCGGGCAACCAGTGCAGGCCGACGAGGCTGGCCCATCCATCGGTGCCCGCCACCGACTCGAGGCGCACGGCCCGCCAACGCGCCCAGTCGGCCTCCTCGGCCTCCGACGCGGCCATGCCGGGCCCGGAGGTGCAGCCCGGGATCATCGCCAGCAGGCCCAGCAGGCCCAGGAGCGCACGCAGCGGCCAGGTGGCGGCGACAAACGACCCTGCGGCCACGTTCGATGGTATCCTGGACGGGGGCTTCACGGGGACAGGTTGCCCGGACGGGGACGTCCACGCAAACGACCTGTCGGAAGGACCGGAGGGCCACGGCCGGTCGCAGGGGTTGGGATTGCCGCCCTCGCCAAGCGGATCCTCCGGCGGTGTTTCCGGATTGCCGACCACGGCCCCGGACCGGCTTCATGGAGTCGATGCCGCAAGCCTTCATCGTCGACGCCGTGGTGCGGGAAGTCCGCCGCCTCGAGGGCTATCCCGACCTCTCCGTGCTGGACCTGAGCTGCGGGGAGGGTGAGGTGCTGTCGCGGCTGGCGGCCGACGGGTGCCGAGTCCGGGGAACGCACTTCCGCGACGACGACTACATCGTCGAGGACCGGGCCCGCCTCGCCGCGCTGCCGATCACCCGTGGCGTGGACCTGCAGCAGCGCCTGCCCTTCCCGGACGGATCGTTCGACCTGGTGCTGTTGACCGAGGTGCTCGAGCACCTCGACTCGCATTTCCACATCCTCGCCGAGGTCTCGCGGGTGGTCCGTCCGGGCGGACACTTCGTCTTCAGCACCCCGAACCTGCAACGCCTGCATTCGCGGCTGCAGTTTTTCCTCACCGGCAAGCACAAGCTCATCCGCCGACGTGTCGGCTGGGACCAGACGGCGGCCGACCGGTACGCCTTCCACATCGGGCCCGTGGATTTCCCGCTGCTGCACGCCGCGCTCGGCTGGGAGGGGTTCCGGATCCTCCGGCTGGGCCTCACCCAGCTGAAACTCAAGTCGGTGCTGCTTTCGCCGCTGTGGCCGCTGGTCTGGCTGTCGTGCCGCCTCACCGTGGACAAGGACGCCCGGCGCAACCCCGTGCTGCGCGAGACCGAGCGCTCGCTCAACCGGTGGCTCTCGGACCCTTCGATGCTCTTCAGCGAGCAGCTCCTCGTGGTGGCCCGACGCCACGAGCCTCCCCGGGCCACGATCCCGCCACATTGATCCCGCCGGCGGCGGCCGGTGCCCCGGCAGCGGGAGGCTTGGCACCGGAGGGGGGAACGCCGGGGGGAGTGGCCAGGCAGGGCATGGACCAGGCGAGCGTGACCAGGAGGCCGATCGCACGGAAGGCATCGGGATTCATGGGATCGTCGGGGGCCATCGAAGCGACCCATGCGATCGGGAGCGCCGGATGGGTCGTCCGAGTGGTTGCCGTCCTCACTCGCTAGTCCAAAGGACGCAGGCCGTCGAGCCTGATCGGACCGGCAGGCGCCGGGGCAAGTCGATACGGTCAGCGCCGACCCTCTGGCCCCGGGAACCGCGTTCGGTCGACGCGGACCTCGACCGGCTGGTTGGGAACATTGCCTCCCAGGTTTGCCGACCCCGGGTTTCGAGTTCATACTCGAGGCTCCGGTTCCCGTGGCTTGAATCGGCAATCGACCATTCCGGCACCGCACCTTCAACCTCATGCATTCGGCGACCTTCCTGCAGGACCTGGCGGTGGTGATGCTCGTGGCCGGCCTGGTCACGGTGCTCTTCCGCCGGTTGCGCCAGCCCGTCGTGCTGGGCTACATCGCGGCGGGGGTGATCATCGGGCCGCACACGCCGCCCTTCCCCCTGATCCGCGACGAGGCGACGATCCACACGCTGGCCGAGCTGGGCGTGATGCTGCTGATGTTCTCGCTCGGCCTCGAGTTCAGCCTGAAGAAGCTGCGCCAGGTCGGGCGGACCGCCTTCATCACGGCCTCGGTCATCGTCCTGACCATGGGCTGGGTGGGCTACGAAGTGGGCCAACTCTTCCGCTGGAGCCCCATGGACAGCCTCTTCCTCGGGGCGATGCTGTCGATCTCGTCCACGACCATCATCGTCAAGGCCCTGGCGGAACTGGGGAAATCGAAGGAACCCTTCGCCCAGCTCATCTTCGGGGTGCTCATCATCGAGGACATCCTCGCCATCGCCATGATCGCGCTGCTCTCGGGCATCGCCACGACCGGCGGCCTGAGCGTGGGCGAGGTGGGCAGGACCCTCGGACGGCTGTCCCTCTTCCTCGTGGCGACGCTGGTGGCCGGGCTGCTCGTCGTGCCGAGGTTCCTGTCCTACGTGGCGGGATTCCGAAGCCCGGAGACGCTGCTGGTCACGGTGCTGGGCCTTTGCTTCGGGGTGTCGCTGCTGGCGGTCAAGCTCGGCTACAGCGTGGCCCTCGGGGCCTTCCTCATCGGGGCGGTGATCGCCGAGTCGCGCGAGATCCACCGGATCGAGGCCCTGGTGGAACCGGTGCGCGACATGTTCAGCGCGGTCTTCTTCGTGGCCATCGGCCTGATGATCGATCCCGCCCTGCTGGCGCAATACTGGCAGCCCATCGTGGTGATCAGCGTCGCGGTCATGGTCGGGCAGGTCGCCAGTTGCACCTTTGGCACCTTCCTCTCCGGCCACGACACGCGCACCTCCCTCCGGGTGGGCATGGGGCTGGCCCAAATCGGGGAGTTCTCCTTCATCATCGCCGCACTGGGGCAGGACCTCGGGGTGACCAGCAGGTTCCTCTACCCCATCGCCGTGGCCGTGTCGGCGCTCACCACGCTGGCAACCCCGTACCTCATCCGGGGCAGCGATTCGGTGGCGTCGCGGTTCGAGCGGACGGCGCCCAGGTGGCTCACCGACACCCTGCAGATCTACACCGACTGGGTGGGCCGGCTCGGCCGCCGCAATCCCGACCGGGTGAGCCGCTTCGTGCGCAAGTGGACGCTGCAGATGCTGCTCAACGTCGCCCTCGTCGCGGTGGTGTTCGTGGTGGTGTCGTTCGTGGCGGCCCGCTGGCCGGCAGGTCCCGTGCCGGGGGTCCCGGAGCCGTGGATGCGCTCGGCGTATTGGCTGGCCGCGGTGGTGCTGTCGCTGCCCATGCTCCTGGCGACCTTCGGCAAGCTGCGGGCGCTGGGCCTGCTGCTGGCCGAGACCAAGGTCACGCAGCGGTCGGCCGGCGTGCGGGCCCCGGCGATCCGGGCCATCGTGGCCCAGGTGATCCCGATCGGGGGATCGGCGATCCTCGGGCTGTACGTGCTGGTGCTCAGCTCGACGCTGCTGACCTCGGGACGCGCGCTGGCGGTGCTGGCCGCGATGGCCGCGGTGCTGGCCTGGGTGCTGCGCCGCACCTTCGTGCGGTTGTATTCCAGGGCCCAGAATGCCCTGACCGACACGCTGGCCGAGCCGCCTGCCGCACCCGGGCATGGACCGGGGACCTCCCCGCCTCCGACGCCGGAGCTTCCGGCCCTCCTGCGCGATGCGCACCTGCAGACGCTGCCGGTCGGGCCGGGTTCACCGGCCATCGGGCGGCGCCTGCGCGAGCTGCAGCTTCGCACCCTCACCGGGGCGAGCATCGTGGGGATCGACCGCGAGGGCGGCAGCCTGGTCAACCCGGGCGCCGACGAGGAACTGCGCGTGGGCGACCGTCTGCTGCTGCTGGGCAGCCCGGGCCAGCTCGAGTCGGCCCGAGGGCTCATCTTCCCGTCCCAAGGACGTCCGATCCCGAGGGCGGCCTGAGCCACGGCGCGCACCCGCCCCCCCAGAGGGACATCGACCCCGAGGCTCAGCGCGGGGTCCTGGGAGCCTGTCCAGGCAGCGTCTCGAGGCCGTTGTCCACGGCCCGCAGCTTGGCGTAGCGGGTGGCCACGGTGAAGGCGTTGGTCCAGGCGATGTAGTAGCCGGGAAGGCCGTCGAGGAAGCCGCCCTTGAACACGTAGCCCCGCAGGAAGCGCCACCGCGGACGCACCAGCAGGTCGATCCACGTGGCCCTCCGGCCCGCGGCCCGGGCCGTCTGGACGAAGGCCGTGCTGTACGGGCCGATCTTGGCGACCTGGCGGTCGATGCTCTCGTTGCTGTAGTGGAGCAGATCCGATCGGAGTCGGGCGACACGACCGTCGACCTGCAGCAGGGCGTGCGGGTCCTCGCCGCCCCAACGGGCCCGGCCACGGCGGGCCAAGCGGACGACCCGGTCGGGGTACCAGTCGCCGTGGCGGATCCATCGTCCGAGGAAACGGGTGCACCTGGGACAGCTGAAGGCCCCGACGCCCGGGTCGGCCATGGTGATGGCACGGGCGATCTCATCCCTGAGTTCCGGACCGACCACCTCGTCGGCGTCGAGGTTGAGCGTCCACTCGGCGGAGGTCTTGGCCAGGGCCGAGGCCTTCTGGGCGATGAACCCCTTCCAGGGTTCGCGCACCACCCGCGCGCCGTGGGCGACCGCCAGTTCCTCGGTCCCATCGGCCACGTCCTGCTGCAGCACGACGACCGTCTCGGCGGTCCAGCCCCGGACGCTCTCCAGGGCGGCTCCGAGACGATGGACCTCGGCACCCGAGACGACGTAGACCGAGATGGGCAGGGGTTGGGAGGGAGAGGACATGGGGGACCCGGGGCGCGACCGGAAAACGGAACCGGGACAACCCCGGGACCGGAGCGAGTGAACCATCCCCAGGGACGCTTGCCTACTCCCCTGCGGCGGGAACGGAAGGACCACGGGAGGCCCGCGGTGCCGACGCCGGGACGGCCAAGTCAGGCAAGCCCGACCGCGGCCATCACGGCCTCGCGGGTGGCCTTGGCCAGGATGGGCTCGAAGCCCGCCACGCGGATGGCCGTGTCGGGATCCTTCAGGCCGTGCCCGGTCATGGTGGCCGTCACCAGCGATCCCTCGGGGATCTCGCCCAGGCGCACGGCCTTGATGAGGCCGGCCAGCGGGGCGGCGCAGGCGGGCTCGACCATCACGCCCTCGGTGAGGGCCAGGAGCTTGTAGGCGTGCAGGATCTCCTCGTCGGTCACGGAGCGGATGGAGCCCTGGCTCTCGCGGGCGGCATCCACCGCGCCCTGCCAGCTGGCCGGGTTGCCGATGCGGATGGCCGTGGCGACGGTCTCGGGGTTGGGGACCGGGTGACCCAGCACCAGCGGTGCGGCCCCGGCGGCCTGCCAGCCCATCATGCGCGGCAACGTGTCCGAGAGGCCCGCGTCGGCGTACTCGCGGAAGCCGCGCCAATAGGCCGTGATGTTGCCGGCGTTGCCCACCGGCAGGAAATGGAAGTCGGGCGCGTCGCCCAGGGCGTCGCAAATCTCGAAGGCCGCCGTCTTCTGGCCCTCGATGCGCACGGGGTTCACCGAGTTGACCACCTCGACGAGGCCGGTCTGGCCCAGCTCGCGCACGATGTTGAGCGCGTCGTCGAAGTTGCCCTCGATGCTCACGGTGGTGGCCCCGTACAGCAGCGCCTGCGACATTTTGCCGTGGGCGATCTTGCCCTGGGGCAGCAGCACCACGCACTTGAGGCTGGCCCGGGCGGCATAGGCGGCCGCGCTGGCCGAGGTGTTGCCCGTGCTGGCGCAGACGACGGTGGTGGCACCCCGCTCCTTGGCCTTGGTGATGGCCATGGTCATGCCCCGGTCCTTGAACGAGCAGGTGGGGTTCATGGCCTCGTACTTGAGGCGCAAGTCGAAGTTCCCGCCGATGGCCGCCACGAGATTGGGCACCGGGATGAGCGGCGTGTTGCCCTCCAGCAGGGTGACGACGGGGGTCTCGGCGGTCACCGGCAGGAAGCGGGCGTAGCGGCGGATGACTCCGGGCCACGCGGCCGCAGGGGTGGGGGTGGAACTCATGACGTCGTCGATTGAGGGGAGGCTGACCGGGGTCGGTCGGTGGGAAAAGGGGGGGGAGTCTCCGGGGGTCTCTCAGGCGGGGTCGGTGGGGCTTAGGCCATGGCCCGGGCGATGGCGTTCCACCACCCGTCGTGCAACTGGGCCACGGGCGCGGAGAGTTCCCCCGCAGGGGTCTTCAGGACGAGATGGTCGCCGCCCGCGGTGCCGATCTGGACCGCCGGCACGCCCATGGCCTTGGCCTGCTTGAGCACGCGGCCCGCATCGATGGCCGCGACCGAGACGACCACGCGGTTCTGGGTCTCGCCGAACAGGAGGGCGTCGAGACGGGCCCCCTCGGCGCAGGCGCCGAGGTCGACCATGGCCCCGAGGAAGCGGTGGCTCTCGCGGGCCACCTGTTGGCTGAAGCACGATTCGGCCAGGGTCACGGCCAGGCCGCCCTCGCTGCAATCGTGGGCGCTCTTCACCACGCCCTCGCGGATGAGGCCGAGCAGGGTGGTGTGCAAGGTCTGGGCGACCGTCAGGTCGACGCGCGGCGGCAGGCCGTTCTTCTGGCCGTGCACGCTCTTGAGGTAGGCGCTCCCGCCGAGGCCCTGGATCGGATCGGCCAGGTCCACGGGCGCCCCGAGCAGCAGGATGGCGTCGCCCGCATCCTTGAACCACTGGGTGGTGATGTGCTCGGGCTTCTCGATGATGCCGACCACCGCCACGGTGGGTGTCGGGTCGATGGCCCCCAAGGCCCCACGCTGGTTGTAGAGCGACACATTGCCGCCGGTCACCGGCGCGCCGAAGGCCCGGCACCCGTCGGCCAGGCCGCGGACCGATTCCTTGAGCTGCCAGAAGATCTCGGGGTTGTGGGGGTTGCCGAAGTTCAGGTTGTCGGTCGAGCCCACCGGGACGGCCCCGGAGCAGGCCAGGTTGCGGCACGCCTCGGTGACGGCCGCTTTGCCGCCCTCGTAGGGGTCGAGGTACACGCAGCCGCCGTTGCAATCGACGGTGAAGGCCACGTACTTGTCGGCCAGCGGCGCCGGGGGCTCGAACGCGTCGGCCGTGCCCGATTTGGCGGCCGCGTATTCGGCCTTGGTGACCGGAAGGCTGTCGGCCTTGATGCGGATGACCGCGGCGTCGCTGCCCGGGCAGACCACCGAACCGTCGCGCACCATGTGGTCGTACTGGCCGTACACCCAGTTCTTGGAGGCGATGGTGTGGTTGGAGAGCAGGGTCTTGAGGTCGCCGATCGGGTCGCGCGTGTCGGCGATGCCGTCGAGACGGAAGGCCCGGACCGCCGCCATGTAGGCCGCCTCGCTGGCCTCGCGCTGATACACCGGGGCCTCGTCGGCCAGCTTCTTGGCCGGCACGTCCACGACCACCTTGCCGCCGTGGCGCACCACCATGCGGCCGGTGTCGGTCACCACGCCGATCTCGGCCCAGGGCAGGTCCCACTTGTCGAAGACCGCCTTGACCTCGGCCTCGCGGCCCTTGTGGACGACGATGAGCATGCGCTCCTGGGACTCGGAGAGCATGATCTCGTAGCTCGACATGTTCGGGGCGCGCTGCGGCACCTGGTCCAACTCGATCTCGATGCCCGTGCCGGCGCGCGCGGCCGTCTCGCAGGTGGAGCAGGTGAGGCCGGCCGCGCCCATGTCCTGCATGCCGGCGACACACCCGGTCGCCAGGAGTTCCAGGCAGGCCTCGCAGACCAGCTTCTCCATGAAGGGATCGCCCACCTGCACGGCCCCGCGCTGCTGCTCGGCCGACTCCTCGGTGAGGTCCTGCGAGGCGAAGGCCGCACCGGCCAGGCCGTCTCGGCCCGTCGCCGGCCCGACGTAGAACACCGGGTTGCCGATGCCGTGGGCCGCGCCGCGGGTGATCTGGTCGTGCCGCAACACGCCGAGGGCGAAGGCGTTGACCAGCGGGTTGCCCTCGTAGCTCTTGTCGAAGTAGACCTCGCCCGCGACCGTCGGAATGCCGAAGCAGTTACCGTAATGGGCGATGCCGCCCACCACGCCGGAGAAGAGCCGGCGCACCTCGGGCTTGGACAGTTCGCCAAAACGCAGCGAATTGAGCGCGGCCACCGGCCGGGCGCCCATGGTGAAGATGTCGCGGATGATGCCGCCGACCCCGGTCGCCGCGCCCTGGAAGGGCTCCACCGCGCTCGGGTGGTTGTGCGACTCGATCTTGAAGGCGATGGCCACGCCGTCGCCCACGTCGATGATGCCCGCGTTCTCCTCGCCCGCACCGACGAGGATCTTCTCGCCCTGGGTCGGGAAGGTCTTCAGCACCGGCCGCGTGTTCTTGTAGGAGCAGTGCTCCGACCACATCACCGAGAAGATGCCCAACTCGGTGTACGACGGTTCGCGCCCGAGGATCTCGAGGATCTTCTGGTACTCGTCCGGCGTGAGGTTGTGCTTGGCGACCAGATCCGGGGTGATGGCGGGCTCGTGCATCGAAAGGACCGACGATACGGAAACGCACCGGGGGGACAAGCGCGGGAAGACCCCGAGGCAGGCCGGGGAGAACCGGCCGTCGACCGGCCGGGTCGGGACCCGGGGACCCCCACACCCCGTTCACCCAGGCGTCACACGGGGCGCGTTGACATGGGGATGGGGTGCCAGTACTAGGAAGGAAGGTTCTCCGGAACCGCCCGATGAGCAGCATCCTGTGCGACCAGGTTCTTGTCCTCAACCGGCTGTGGCAGGCGGTCAACGTCTGCTCGGTCCGCCGGGCGCTCACGCTCCTCTTCGAGGGCAACGCCCAGGTGGTGTTCGGCATGGCCGACGGCGACTACCGGACGCTCAACTTCCAGCAGTGGCGCGACCTCTCGGCCTCGGAGCCCGACGCCGGGTCCTCGGTCGGCACGGTGTCCTTCCGCATCCGGGTGCCCCGGGTCATCCTGCTGCTGGGCTTCGACCGCTTCCCCAAGAAGGAGGTCAAGTTCACCCGGCACAACCTCTTCGAGCGCGACCGGAACACCTGCCAGTACTGCGGCAAGGTGTTCGACCGGCGCGACCTGAACCTCGACCACGTGATCCCCAGGGACCGGGGCGGACCGACGACCTGGGAGAACATCGTGTGCTCATGCATCCCCTGCAACACGCGCAAGGCCAACCGGACTCCGGCCGAGGCCAACCTGCGGCTGGTGCGCAAGCCCAAGCGCCCGAAGTGGCGGCCCTTCGTGCAGGTGAGCTTCGGGGCCTCCATGCACGACAGTTGGCGACACTTCCTCGACGTGGCGTACTGGAATGTCGAACTGGGCTCCGAGGTCCACTGAGGCAAACCCGTAGGATGGCAGGACTCCCCGGGGGAACCCCGGGGCCCCGGGAACTCCCCGGGCGGGGGACTCTCTCTCTCTCTGGGGGTACCTACCCGGCCCGGCCCGACGACCCTCAGTCTCGGGCACGCCAGAGGGCCATCAGGGTGAAGAAGGCGATGGCGACGGCGTAGGCCGAGACGCCGAGGCCCACCGACTGGGCCACCCCGCCCGCCTCGGTCAGGAACACCAGGGCCAGGCCCGGCGCCAGCGTCAGCAGCGACTCGGCCAGGAAGCACAGGGCCGCCAGGCCCCGGGGCGCCTCGTCGAGACGCACGGACATCCACCGCCGATAGGACCATTCGCCCATCGAGCGCATGACCCAGGCATTCTGGAAATTGCGGGCGGCCACCAGCGCGCTGGTGGTGGCCACCGCGATGGACAGGGGCGGGAAGCACCCGACACCCAGCGAGGCCATCAGGTTGACCGGGATGCCCCAGCGCCAGCCCAGGCGGCGTGCCAAGGGATTGCCCTCCAGCGCGAGGTTCGGGGTGGCGAGCCAGGTCGAGACGAGGTCGGCCGTGCGCCCGGCCAGCGCCAGTGCGGCGAACAGGCCCCAGGATGCCGAGCCCGGCGGGACGAACTCGGGCAGGGAGGGGCTCACGACTTGCCGTAGATGGCGTCCGGCGTCTGGAGCTGCGGCTCGGTGACCTTCCAGGCACCGCCGTCGCCGTCGAGGCTGCGGAAGAAGCAGGACTGGTACCCCTCATGGCAGGCCGCACCGGTCTGCTCCACTTGGATGAGCAACGTGTCGCCATCGCAGTCGAAGGCCACGTCCTTCACCACCTGCACGTGGCCGCTGGACTCGCCCTTCATCCAGAACTTCTGGCGCGACCGGCTCCAGAAGAAGGTGCGGCGGGTCTCGAGGGTCTTCTCCAGCGAGGCGCGGTTCATCCAGGCCATCATCAGGACACGTCCCGTGGCCTGCTCCTGGATGATGGCGGGGATCAGGCCGTCGGAAGTCCACTTCAGTCGGTCGAAAAAGCTCATGCCGTGGGGTCGAGCATGGAAAGGACCTCGCCGATTGTAAACCGGACGGACGGGCCTTCCCTCCAGCGCCCCGGGGCGAGGGTCGCGGGATCGCAGGACGACTCCGGGCCCCGCCGGGCCGTCCGAGCCCGAGGGCTCAGTCGAGGCCGCAGGCCTGCCTGGCGCGGGCGAGAGTCTTCTGCGCCTTGGCGCGCGCCTTGACCGCCCCGGCCTTCAGGATGTCGCGGACCTCGTCGGGCCGGGCCGCCAGCGCGGCGCGCCGTTCCCGGAAGCCGGCGAAGTGCTTCCAGTACTCCTCAAACAATCCCTTCTTGAGGTCGCCGTAGCCCAGGCCTCCGGCGCGAAGGCGGGTCTCCCAATCGGCGGCCACCTCGGGTGCGGCGACCAGGCGCAGCAGCTGGATGGCGATGTTCCTGTCGGCGTCGGGCTTGGGCTCGGCCGGCGAACGGCTGTCCATCTGGATGGACATCACCCGCTTGCGCAGCGCCTTCTCGTCGCCGCTGAGCTCCAGGGTGTTGCCGTAGCTCTTGCTCATCTTCTGGCCGTCGGTCCCGGGCACCACGGCTACCGATTCCTGGATGCGCGGCTCGGGCACCACGAAGGTCTCGCCGTAGAGGTGGTTGAACTTGAGGGCGATGTCGCGGGTCACCTCGAGGTGCTGCTTCTGGTCCTTGCCCACCGGCACCACCTGGGTGTCGTAGAGGAGGATGTCGGCCGCCATGAGCACCGGGTAGGCGAAGAGGCCGTGGTTCACCGCGCCCAGGTCGCCGTCGGCCAGCTTGGCCACCTTGTCCTTGTAGCTGTGGCAGCGTTCGAGCAGGCCCATGGGCGTCACGGTGCTGAGCAGCCAGGCCAGCTCGGTGTGCTCGGGCGTGTCGGACTGCTTCCAGAACACGCAGCGGTCGGGGTTCAGGCCGGCGGCCAGCCAGTCGAGCGCCACGTCCATCGTGTACTGCCGACGCTTCGCGGCGTCGGTCAGCGACGTCATGGAATGGTAGTCGGCGATGAAGTAGCAGGCCTCGCCCTGCTCCTGCAGGCCGATGGCCGGGAGCATGGCGCCGAAATAATTGCCCAGGTGCAGGGCGCCGCTCGGCTGGATGCCGGTGAGAACGCGCATGGGCCGGAGGTTGCGGAGGCCCGGGCCCAAAAGGCAAAAGGCAAATGCCTGCCCGGGCATCCGGGTGAGGGCGAGGGCGGAGGGGCCTCCATGGGTGAGCGTTGGCTCTTGCGCGCACGGCGGCAGGACCATGCGCCCGCCACGGATGGCCCCCAACGGTGCGGACCATTGCGGTGCACGGGCCGGCTCGGGCATCCTTCGGACGTCGGCACGCATCCTCCCCTCAAGCCCGTCCCACCCCACCCATGCCCGCCCCCTGGAACCACACGACCGGCGAGACCGTGAGGATCGGCGACCTCGTGCGCCTCGGCGCGTGGCCGGGCGTGGTGGTGGACCTCGTCGAGCGGCCATCGTCCGAATCGACCGGCTCGTCCGACGACGCCGGCGAGGGTGTGCTCTTCGAGGGACCCGACTTCGGGCGGCTCCTCACCGCCACCCTCGGACCGGACGTCCGACTGGTGCGCCGGGCTCCCCCGGGCTGAACCCGGGCTGAACCAGGGGGCCGGACATCGCGGCCGTGGGTGGGCCTGCCGGGCTCTCAGGCCAGCCGCAGGTGCCCCAGCTCCCGCAGGGAACTGTAGCCCTTGGCCCACTGCTCCGACGGGCGGCCCAAGATGACATGGTCAAGCACCTCGATGCGCAACAACGACCCCGCCCTCAGGATGTCGCGGGTGATGCGGATGTCGGCCTCGGAGGGGGTGGGATCGCCGCTGGGATGGTTGTGGACCATGACGATGGAATGGGCTCCCGACGCGATGGCCGGACGGAAGATCTCGCGGGGGTGCACCAGCACCTGGTCGACCAGCCCCTCGGTGACCGTCTCCATGCGGATGAGCCGGCAACGGGTGTTGAGCAGCAGCACGACCATGCGCTCGGCCTTCCAGCCCGAGGCCGTGTCGGCCAGGAGCGCGGCGATGCGCGAGGGGGTGTCGAGCAGCGGCGCGCTGCCGATCGATTCGCGCGAAACCCTTCGTCCCAGTTCCAGGGCGGCCAGGAGGAGGGCCGCCTTGCCGGGCCCCACCCCTCGGAGACGCGCCAGCTCGGCATGCGAGGCCCGGCCGAGCGTGGCCAGGCTGCCGAAGTGTCGGTGGAGCGCCTCGCCGAGGACCACCGCGTTGGAACCGGGCAGGCCCGTGCGCAGCAGGAGGCCGATGAGTTCGCCGGTCCGGAGGTGCTCCGGGCCATCCAGGATGAGCCGCTCACGCGGGCGCTCCGAGGGCGGCACGGCCCGGAGACTGGTCGGAGGGACGGCGACCGCCGCCGGGGCCTCTCCCGGCGGGACAGCCTCCAGCCCATCCCCGTCGTCCCCGGGGGCCTCTCCCGGCGGGCCGGCGTCGTCCTCACGGCCCCCGTCGTCGTCGCCGCCGGGAGGGAGGTCGGGGAGGCCGGCGGGCCGTCGTGGATCGGGATCCGGGGCGGCCGGGACGTACGGACGGGCCGGGATCGACGGTGGCGGTGGCAGGAGGGTGGCGGGCCGGGGGAAGACACCGGGAAGGTCGTTGAGTGGAGTCATCTCACTCCAGAATTCGCTCGGCGCGGGTCGATTCTTCCCGGAAATCTTGGTTTTTCTTCAACGGATGACGGTCGCGCCCCCGGTGGGCACCCCGGTTGGAACGGGTGGATCGGCCCCTCCCCTTGACTTCGCCGGGCACCAACCGTCCTCTTTTGGATCCATGATCCGCAGCGGCCTGCTCAATCCCCACCTGATGGCGCTCCTGGCCCGGGTGCGTCACACCAACCGGCTGGTCATCGCCGACTCCATGTTCCCGTCCTGGCCCGGCCTCGAGACGGTGGACCTGTCGCTGGTCTATGGCATCCCCACCGTGCCCCAGGTGGTCGAGGCGGTTCTGGCCAACTGGAAGGCCGGCCCCGTGTGGATGGCCTCGGAGTTCAACGACCACAACGACGGCGCCGTGCGCGCCGAGTTCCTGTCGGCCTTCGGTGGCACGCCCGTGATCTGGGAGCCCCACCTCGCCCTCAAGGCCCGCGTGCCCGGGTCGGTCGGCCTCATCCGCACCGGCGAACGGCGCATCTACACCAACGTGGTCCTCGAGTCGGCCTAGGCCCGGCCGGTGTCGACGCCCATTTCGCAGAGGGTCTCGGCGATGGCGTTCACCACGGCGCGCATGTCCTTCTCGAAGAGGCGGCCGATGTTGCCAATCCGGAACGTGTCGGCCTGGCTGATCTTGCCCGGATAGAGCAGGAAGCCCTTCTCGGCCACGCGGCGGTAGAACTCGGTCCAGACGAAGCGCGGATCCTTCGGGTACACGAAGCTGGTGATGATGTGGCTCTGCACCCCGGCCGGGAGGTACGAGGGCAGGCCGATGGACCGCATGGCCGCGATGAGCACGGCGTTGTTGGCCCGGTAGCGGGCGGCCCGGGCGGCGATGCCGCCTTCCTGCTCCAGCTCCCGCAGGGCCTGGGCGAAGGCGAGGATGCTGTGGGTCGGCGGCGTGTAGCGGAACTGGCCGTTCTTTTCGAAGCCCTTCAACTGGTCCAGCAGGTTGAGGCTCAGGCTGCGCGCCCAACCCTCGGTGGCCAGGATCACCGCGCGGCGGCACAGCACGAAGCTGAACCCGGGCACGCTCTCCACGCACTTGTTGGCCGACGAGATGATGAAGTCGATGCCGGCGGCCTCGAGGTCGATGGGGTAGCCACCGAAACTGCTCATGGCATCCACGATGTAGACCTTGCCGTGACGCCGGGCCACCGCGCCGAGGGCCTCGATGGGGTTGAGGACGCCGGTGGTGGTCTCGCAGTGGACGACCGCGACATGGGTGATGGCCGGATCGGAGGCCAGGAGGGCGTCGAGGGCCTCCGGCGTGGGCGGGACGTCTTCCGGCGTGCGCAGGATGGCGTGGGCGATGCGGGCGTGCTGGAGCATCAGGAGGATGCGCTCGCCATAGGCACCGTTGGACAGCACGGCCACCTTGCCCTGGGGCGGAATGGCGGTCTGGAACACCGCCTCGACACCGAAGGTGCCACTGCCCTGCATGAGGATGGCCTCCCAGCCCGCCTCGCGCGAAACGCCGCCCAGGGCCAGGATGGCCTGCCGCACCTCCGCCACCAGGGTGTTGAACTCCCAGTGCCAGGAACCGGCGTCATGGAGCATGGCCTGCTTGACCGCCAGCGAGGTGGTGAGGGGGCCTGGGGTGAAGAGCAGGGCGTCCTGGGACGTGGGCAGCTTGGGCGTCATGGTGTTCGTGGAAACCCGGGGTGGAGCGGTCCGCTCCCCGGGGCCACATGCCCAGCATCACCCGGAACCGTCGCCGGGATCAATTCCGGGCCGACGGAATGAGTCCTCGGTTGAAAGCCGGCGGCGGGGTTCCTAGCCTCGACCCGAAGAGCTTCCCGACCCGGCCCCGATCCTTGCCGACCCCAATCATGAATGCCGCCCAACCCCGCCGCACCTTCCTCACCACCGTCGCCGCCGCGGCCGCCGCCACGGCGGTCCTGCCCTGGTCCGGCTGCAAGCCCTCGGAGGGCGGATCGGGTGCTGCCGGCGGCGGGGCGCCCGGCACCGAGCCCATCCAGGTCGGCGAGTTCTGCTCGCTCACCGGCACCGAGGCCACCTTCGGCGTGTCGTCCCATGAGGGTACAGCCCTGGCCATCGAGGAGATCAACCAGGCCGGGGGCGTACTGGGCCGGAAGCTCCAGCTCCTGCACGAGGACAACCGGTCCACGGCCGGAGAGTCGGTGACCATCGTCAAGAAGTTCATCAACCGCGACAAGGTGGTGGCCGTGCTGGGCGAGGTGGCCTCGGGCCGGTCGCTCGAGGCGGGTCCGGTATGCCAGGCGGCGGGGATCCCCATGATCTCGCCCTCGTCGACCAACCCCAAGGTCACGGAGGTGGGCGACTGCGTCTTCCGCGTGTGCTTCACCGATCCCTTCCAGGGACGCCTCATCGCCGAGTTCGCCCGCAAGTCGCTCAAGCTCTCGCGGGTGGCGGTGTTCTCCGACGTGTCCTCGGCCTACGGCGACGGACTGCGGCAGTACTTCAGCGACGCCTTCACGGCGACCGGCGGCCAAATCGTGGTGCAGCAGAAGTACTCCTCGAAGGACAAGGACTTCAAGGCCCAGCTCACGGCCATCAAGGCGGCCAACCCAGAGGGCATCTGCGTGCCGGGCTACTACAACGAGGTCGGCCTCATCGTGAAGCAGGCCCGCGAGCTGGGCATCACCGTGCCGATGTTCGGCGGCGACGGATGGGAGGCGCCCGAGCTCATCCAGATCGCCGGCGGCGAGGCGCTCAAGAACACCTACTACTCCACGCACTTCTCGCCCATCCAGGACACGCCGGAGGCCAAGAAATTCGTGGCCGCCTACAAGGCGCGGTACAACGGCAAGACGCCCGACGCGATGGCCGCCCTCGGCTACGATTCGGTCCTGGTGCTGGCCGACGCCATCCGCCGCGCCGCCTCGGCCGAACCGGCCAAGATCAAGGCCGCGCTGGTCACCACCGACCTGGTCGCCGCCAGCGGACGCACCCGGATGGACGCGCAGCGCAACGCGCCCAAGGCAGCGGTGATCATCACGGTCGAGGACGGGAAGTTCAAATTCCTGCAGACGGTCGAACCCTGAGTGCACGGGGCGATGGGCCCCCAGGGATCCAACGCCAGCGCGCCACGGGCGGGCCTTCCCGCGTGACGCCCGGGCCCTTCAAGCGTGGGCTTCCGCCGGCGAGGGCCTTCGGCGTAGTCTCCGGACCATGTCCCCCACGCCCGATCCAGGCCCTTCCCGTGTCGCCACGTCCCGACGCTCCGGGGCGGTGACCCGGGCCTACGTCGCGGCCCGGCAGCGCTACGGGGCCGCAGGCGTCGACACCGAGGCGGCGCTGGCGACCTTGGCCGGCATCCCGATCTCGCTGCAGTGCTGGCAGGGCGACGATGTGCAGGGATTCGAGGGCGACGCGCCGGGATCGCCCGGCGGCGGGTTGGCGGTCACCGGAACGCACCCCGGCCGGGCCCGCACGCCGGCCGAGCTGCGCGACGACCTCGAGTGCGCGCTGTCGGTGATCCCCGGGCGGCACCGGGTCAACCTCCACGCCATCTACGGCGAGAGCGACGGGACGCCGCTGCGACGGGACACGGTGCACCCCGGGCAGTTCCAAGGCTGGGTGGACTGGGCGCGCCGGCTGGGGCTGGGCCTCGACTTCAACCCCACCTGCTTCGCCCACCCCATGGCCGCCGACGGGTTGACCCTGGCCCACCCGGACCGGGGCGTCCGCAGGTTCTGGATCGACCATTGCCGGAGGTCGCGGCGGATCGCCGCCTTCCTGGGCCGCGAACTCGGATCCCCCAGCGTCGTCAACGTCTGGGTGCCGGACGGCTTCAAGGACACCCCGGCCGACCGCGGCCGACCGAGGGAGCTCCTGGCCCAATCGCTGGATGCGGTGTTTGCCGAGCGGCTGCCGGCCCGGCACCTCGTCGACTCGGTCGAACCGAAGCTCTTCGGCATCGGGGCCGAGAGCTGCACGGTGGGCTCACACGACTTCCTCCTGGCCTACGCCATCAGCCGCCGCAAGCACCTCTGCCTGGACATGGGGCATTTCCATCCGACCGAGAGCGTGGCCGACAAGCTCACGGCGATCCTGCCCTTCGTTCCCGGCCTGCTGCTGCACGTGAGCCGCGGGGTGCGCTGGGACAGCGACCACGTGGTGACCCTGAACGACGAGTTGACGGCGGTGGCCCGGGAGGCCGTGGCGCCCGGGGTGCTGCCCCACGTGCGGCTGGGCATGGACTACTTCGACGCCAGCATCGACCGGGTGGCCGCCTGGGTCGTCGGGGCACGGGCTCTCGGGCGGGCGTTGCTGGCCGGGCTCCTAGAACCGCCGGGGATCCGTGCGGCCGAGACCCGCGGCGACCGGACCACCCGCCTCGCCCTGCAGGAGGAGGCCAAGGGCCTGCCCTGGGGCGCCGTCTGGGACGAGCACTGCCGGCGGCACGGCGTGCCCGTGGGCGAGGTCTGGCTGGAGCGGGTGGGCCGGCATGCCGCACGCACGGCCGGGGAACGGGCCGCGGCATGACGGTGCTCGAGGCACGGGGCGTGTCGAAGGCCTTCGGGCAGGTCGCCGCACTGCGGTCAGCCGACCTCCGCCTCGAGGCAGGCCAGGTGCACGGACTGCTCGGGGAGAACGGCGCCGGCAAGTCCACCCTCGTGGGCATCCTGACCGGCCTGCAGGCCCCGGATTCCGGGGTCGTGGCAGTCGGGGGCCAACCGGTCGCGCGGCTTACCCCCGGCTCGGCACGAGCCCTCGGCATCGCCTGCATCCACCAGCAGCCCGCGCTGGTGCCCGACCTGTCGGTGGCGGAGAACCTCGCGCTGCGGCTGGATCCCCCGCGGGCGCTGGGCCGGGTCCGGCGCGACCGGTGGCGGAGCCGGGCCCTCGACCTGCTGGAGCGGGCCGGCGGGGGCGTCGATCCGGACACGGAGGCCGGCGCGCTGCCGTTGCCGCTCCGGCAGCGGGTGGAGATCGCCTGCGCGCTGGGATCGGGCGCTCGGGTGCTGCTCATGGACGAGCCCACGGCCTCGCTGGCCCGTCCCGACCAGGAGCGCCTGCTGGCCCTCGTGCGGTCCCTGCGGGCCTCGGAGGTGGCCATCCTGTACATCTCGCACCGGCTGGAGGAGGTCGCCGCACTGGCCGACCGGGTCACGGTGCTCCGCGACGGGGCCACCGTCGCCACGCTGCCGGCCGGGCCGGGCCGCTCGGGACCCCATGACGTCGCCGGCTGGGTGCGCCTGATGATCGACCGGGATCCCCCGGCAGGGCATGCGGCCCCGGCGACGGCCGCAGATCGCGGCGACGGCATCGTCGACCCCAGGCCGCCCTTGGCGCTGGGACTCCGTGCCATCGGCTGCCGCGCCGTCGGCATCCAGGACGTCTCGATGGACCTGCCCGCGGGCCGGATCACGGGCCTGGCCGGACTCGTCGGGTCGGGCCGGACCGGGCTGGCGCGGATCCTCGCCGGGCTGGATCCCGCCGACGCGGGCACGCTGGAGATGGACGGCCGGAAAGTCCACGCGCGCACCCCCGCCGAGGCGATCGCGCTCGGGATCGCCTGCCTTCCCGAGGATCGACGCCGTCATGGCGTGATCTGCGGGATGAGCGTGGCGGCCAACCTCGCGCTGGCCAGCCCGGGCCGGGTGTTTCCCGGCGGTTGGCTTCGGGCGCAGGCGGAGCGGGACCTGGCCGGGCATTGGATCAGGGCCCTGTCGATCCGCACCCCGGGCCCCGCGGCCGAGGTGGGAACCCTCAGCGGCGGCAACCAACAGAAGGTCGCGCTGGGCCGATGGCTGGCCACGTCGCCCCGGGTGCTGGTGCTCGATGAACCCACGCAGGGGGTGGACGTCGGGGCCAAGGCGGAGATCCACCGGATCATCCGCGACCTGGCCGGATCGGGCATGGCCATCCTGCTCATCTCGAGCGACCTGCCCGAACTGCTCTCGCTCTCGGACCATCTCCACGTCTTCCGCGCGGGACGCTGCGTGGCCGGGTTCCCGGGTGGGTCGCCAGCGGACGTGGTGATGGCCGCGGCCCTCGGGGTGGAGGCGGCGGTGGCCAGGCCACCCGGGGAGGATGCCCCGTGAGCACCGACCTGCGGCGGGCACGCCCGGTCGCCCTCGTCCTCGGGGTGCTGGCCGTGATCCTGGCGGTGACGGCCCCCGGCTTCTTCAGCCGGGCCCAGTTGGCTCCGTTCCTCGCGGGGACGGCGCCGGTGCTGGTCGTCGCCTGCGGGATGGCCGTGCTGATGGTGACACGCGAGGTCGATGTCTCGGTGGGATCGCAGTTCGCCCTTTGCAGCGTGCTGCTGGGCCTGCTGCTGGGCGAGGGATGCCCGCCGGCCCTGGGCATCCCGGCGGCCGTCGCGGCCGGGGCGCTGTTGGGCGCCGTGAACGGGGCTCTGGCGGCCGGCCTGCGGCTGCCCGGGCTGGTGGTGACGCTCGGGACGCTGGCCATCGGCCGGGAGGCACTGCGATGGGCCCGGGAGGGCCGTTTCGTGCAGGACCTCCCGCCCTCGGTGCAATGGCTCGGACTGGGGCAGTCCCTGGGCCAGTGGGCGCTGGCCTTGGCCGCGCTGGCGGTGGCGACCGCCGTCTCCCTCGGCCTCCAGGGGCTGATGGCCGGCCGCTGGGTGCATGCGGCGGGCAGCGATCCGGCGGCGGCGGCGACGGTGGGGGTGCCGGTGCGACGGGTGACTTTCGGGGCCTTCACCCTCCTCGGGGCGCTCACCGGGCTGGCGGCGGCGCTCAACGTGGCGCGCTTCACCGACGTGGATCCCAAGACGGGCGCGGGCCTGGAAATGCAGGTGATCGCGGCGGCGCTCATCGGCGGGGTGTCCATCGAGGGCGGGCGTGGGGGCATCCTGGGCGTGTCGCTCGGGGTCCTGCTGCTGGCGGCCCTCTCCCCGGCGCTGGTGTTCCTGGGCATCCCGCCGGAATGGGAGCGGGTGTTGCAGGGGGCCATCGTGCTGGCCTCGGTCGCCGGCGGGACGCGGCGCGCGCCGGGAAGGCCCACGCCATGAGGCGGCCCGGGATCCCGGCGCCATCGCGGGAGACGCTCCTGGCCGCCCTGCTGATCGTCGAGGGAGCCGTCTTCTCGGTCACCGGGCATGGCTTCGCCTCCCTGGACAACGTCCTCGGCCTGGCGCGACTGGCCTGCGAGGGCGGGCTGCTGGCCCTGGCCCTGGCGCCGGTGGTGCTGGCGGGCGGCATCGACCTGTCGCTCGGGTCGCTGCTGGGGCTCTCCAGCGTGGTGCTCGGGCTGTTGTGGCGGGATGCCGGCTGGCCGTGGCCATGGGCCGCCGCCGGCGCGGTGGCATGCGGTGCCCTCGGCGGGCTGGTCAATGCCGTCGCGGTCGCCCGGTTGCGGGCCAATCCGCTCATCGTCACGCTGGGCACCCTGTCGCTGTTCCGGGGCCTGGCCGAGGCGCTGACCCGCGGGGTGGACACCGTCACCGGCTTCCCGGCGGCCTTCCTGTCCCTCGGCCAAGGAGCGCTGGCCGGCGGCGTCCCGGTCCAGGCGCCGCTGTTGGCGGCCGCGCTGGCCGGCTCGTGGCTGCTGGTGCACCGGCACCGGTGCGGGCGGGAGTGGCGGGCGATTGGATTCTCGGCCGAGGGCGCGCTGCACGCGGGCGTGCCGGTCGGCAGGCGCCGGCTGCAGGCCCACCTGCTGGCGGGCGTGGCGGCCGGGGTGGCGGCGGTGGTGCAGGTCTCGCGGGTCGGACAGGCCAAGGCCGACGCCGGCACCGGCATGGAGCTGCTGGCCGTGACGGCGGTGGTGCTGGGCGGCACGCACCTTTCCGGCGGCCAAGGGTCGATTGCCGGGACCTTCCTGGGCTTCGCGGTGCTGGCGGTGCTGCGCAACGGGCTGCAGCTCTCCGACCAGCCGGCCGAACTGGCCGGCATTCTCACCGGGGTGGTCCTGCTCGGGGTGCTGGTCCTCGGGGCGCGCCGGGGCGGGCAGCGCGGTTGAAAAAGCTGTCCATGCGATGGCCCCAGGGCGAGTCTCGCCACCGCATACCCTCCGCCGTCGACAGCGCCATGAACGCTTCCGAACCGAACCGATCCCGGCCCACCGCAGCACCAGCCAGAATCCTGGTCGCCCTCCTGGCACTGATGTCCTGCGCGGCCGGATGCAAGCCCGCGGACGCCCCGGCGGCCTCCGCGGACGGCACCCGGGACAAGGCAGGCGGGCCCACCATCGCCCTCATGCCCAAGAGCAAGGGCAACGGCTACTTCGTGGCCGCGAAGAGAGGGGCCGAAGACGCCGCCTCGGAGCTGGGCGTGAAGCTGCTCTTCGACGGACCCACCGAGCCCGACCCGGCCCGCCAGAACGAGATCGTCGAGACCTGGATCACCCGGGGCGTCGACGCGATCGCCGTGGCCTGCGAGAACCGGGAAGCAGTCTCCTCGTCGCTGCGCAAGGCCCGCGCCCGTGGCATCAAGGTGGTCACCTACGACGCCGACGCCCTGCCCGACGCGCGCGACTTCTTCGTCAACCAGGCGACCCCGGAAGGCATCGGCAACGCCCTGGTCGACGAGGCGGCCCGCCTGCTGGGGGGTCGCGGGCGGTATGCGGTGATCACCGGCAGCCTGACCGCCGGCAACATGATCGAGTGGCAGAAGGCCATCGAGCGACGCAACGCCGACCGGCACCCGGGCCTGCAACGGATCGCCCTGCGGCCATGCGACGACCTGAAGGACCGGGCCTTCGCCGAGACCACGGCCATCCTCAACGCCCATCCCGATGTCGGCCTCATCATGGCGATCTGCTCCCCGGCGGTGCCCGGTGCCGCCGAGGCCGTGAAGCAGGCCGGCAAGGCGGGAAAGGTCCGGGTCATCGGGCTGGGGCTGCCCGGAGAGAACCGGCGCTACCTGCACGAGGGCGTCACCGACACGGTGATCCTGTGGAAGGTCAAGGATCTCGGCTACCTGGCGGTGCAGGCCGCCCATGCGTGCCTCGAGGGCCGGCTGCGGGCCGGCGCGACCCGCCATGACGGCGGCCGCCTCGGCGAGGTGCGCGTCGCCGACGGGCAGATCCTCCTGGGCGAGCCGTTCCTCTTCACGCGCGCCAACGTCGACCAGTTCGACTTCTAGGACGCCCCCTCTCGCCCACGCAACACCGCAAGCCCCAAGCCATGAGCCCGCAGGTCCACCTGGGCATCGACGTCGGCGCCGAGAGCGGCCGGGTGATGGCCGGCCTGTGGGACGGCCGCCGCATGGAACTGGCCGAGGAGGCGCGATTCCCCAACCGCTCGGTCGAGCTGGACGGCGTGCTGCGGTGGGACCCGGCCGGCCTGTGGTCGGGGGTGCGCGATGGACTGGCCCGCGCCGGACGAACCCATGGCGGGCGCGCAGTCTCGGTCGGGGCCGACACCTGGGGCCTCGACTACGTGCTGCGCTCGCGCTCGGGCGAACTCTTGGGCCTGCCGCGCTGCTATCGGGATCCCTCGCACCTGGTGGCCTTCGACGAGGTGCTCCAGCGGATCCCGCGCGAGGAGATCTTCGCCCGCACCGGCATCCAGTTCATGCCGATCAACACGCTGTACCAGTGGGTCGCGCACCACGCGCGCAGCCCCGAGGCGTTCGCGGCGGCCGACCGCTTCCTGATGATGCCCGACTGGCTGCACCACCTGCTCTGCGGCTCGGACGGCGTCGAGTTCACCAACGCCACGACCACCCAGTTCCACGATCCGGTGGGCCGCTCCTGGTGCACCGACCTGCTCGTCCGGCTGGGCCTGCCCACCCACGGACTGCCCGGGATCGTGGCCCCGGGCTCCCGGCTGGGACGGCTGCTGCCCCGTGTGGCCGAGGCGACCGGGCTGGCGGGCGTCGAGGTCGTGGCCCCGGGCACCCACGACACCGCCTCGGCCGTGGTGGGCATCCCCACCGGGGCCACGGGTCGGCCCGGCTGGGCCTACATCAGTTCGGGCACCTGGTCGCTGGTCGGGTTCGAGTCGCCGGTGCCGCACCTGGGCCCGGAGGCGCTGGCCCTGAACGTCACGAACGAGGGCGGGGTCGAGGGCACCTGGCGGGTGCTCAAGAACGTCATGGGACTCTGGCTGCTGCAGCGCTGCCGCTGCGACCTCGCTGCAGGTGGCACGCCGACCGACTACGCCACGCTGGCGGCCCGCGCGGCGGCGGCCCCTCCCCTGCGCAGCCTCGTCGACCCGGACCACCCGTCCTTCCTGAATCCGCCCGACATGCCGGCGGCGATCGCCGCCTTCTGCCGCCGCACCGGCCAACCGGTGCCGGGCGACGAGGCCGGCCTCGCCCGCTGCGTGCTCGACAGCCTGGCCCTCAAGTACGCCCGGGTGCTGCGCGGGCTGGAGTCGCTGGCGGGCCACCGCTTCGAGGTGGTGCACCTCGTCGGGGGCGGATCCCGCAATGGGCTGCTCAACCAGTCGACGGCCGACGCGCTGGGCTGCCCGGTGGTCGCCGGACCCGCCGAGGCGACCGCCTTGGGCAACGTGCTCTGGCAGGCCCGCGGCTGCGGGGAACTGGGATCGCTGGCCGAGGTCCGCCAGGCGGCCATCGCCTCGGTGTCGGTCACCCGGTTCGAGCCCTCGGCCGACCGGTCGGCCTGGCTCGAGGCGGCCGGCCGGATGCAGGCCCTGACGGAGGTCCGGGCATGATCCGCCGCGCCTTCGTGATGTCGGTCGATGCCGGGCAGGAGGCCGAGTACGAGCGTCGCCACCGGCCGATCTGGCCCGAGCTCGAGGAGGCGCTCCGGCGGCATGGGGTCCACACCTATTCCATCTTCCTGCACCCCGGCACCCGCCAGCTCTTCGCCTACGTGGAGTTCGCCGACGAGGCGGCCTGGGAGGCGATCGCCCGGACCGAGGTCTGCCGGCGGTGGTGGCGGCACATGGCCCCGCTCATGCCCTCGGCCCCGGACGGACCGCCCGAGTCGACGCCGCTGCGGGAGGTCTTCCATCTCGGTCCATTGCCCCCGACCGACCCGCGACCATGAACGAATCCCCGTCCGACACCCGTGGATCCCCGACCCCGGCATCGTCCGCCACCGCGCCGTTGCTGCGGCGGCTCGGACTCTTCCACGCCACCACGGCGGTCATCGGCGGCATCGTCGGGGCCGGCATTTTCCTCAACCCGTCGGTGGTGGCCCGGCAGGTCGGATCGATGGGGTGGATCCTCGCGGCGTGGATCCTCGGCGGCCTGGTGGCGATGGTCGGCTCGTGGATCTATGCCGAGCTGGGCTCGGAGCGCCCGGCCGCCGGCGGGCAGTACGTCTTCTTCCGCGAGGCCTACCATCCGGCCGTGGCGTTCCTCTACGGCTGGGGCCTGCTGTGGGTCATCCAGAGCGGCGGCATGGCGGCCGTGGCCATCACCTTCGCCCAGTACCTGCGGACGGTCGTGGGCTGGGGCTTCGACGACCGGGTGATGGCGGTGGCCGCGCTGGCGGTGTTGAGCGCGATGAACTGCCTGGGCGTGCGCACCGGGGCCGCCACGCAGAGCCTGCTCACCGTGCTGAAGTCGGTGGCCATCGCCGGCCTGGTGCTGGCCGGGTTCCTCGGGCCGGCCGCGGCCCATCCGGCGACGGCGGCCGGGGCGGTGGCCGCGGGACCCGACGCGATCCCCGGTGGCGGCCTCGTGCCGCTGCTCGGGGCGATGGTGCCCGTGCTCTTCGCCTACGGCGGCTGGCAGACGGCAGGATTCCTCGCAGGTGAGGTCCGCGACCCGGGCCGTACCCTGCCACGGGCGCTCATCCTGGGCATCGCCGGCGTCATCGCGCTGTACCTGGGGGCCAATGCCGCCTACCTGCGGGCGCTCGGGGCCGACGGCCTCGCCGGCACGAAGACCCCGGCCTCCGACGTCCTGCGACTGGCCCTCGGCGAGTCCGGGGCGCGCTGGATCGCCATCGGCATCGTGGTCTCCACGCTGGGTTTCCTCAGCCAGGGCATGTTGACCGCACCGCGGGTCTACTACGCCATGGGCCACGACCGCGTCTTCTTCACCGGCCTCGGGCGCGTGGACCCGCGCACCGGGGCGCCCACGGCGGCCATCCTGCTGCAGGGTGGGGTGGCCGCGCTCATCGCCTGCTCGGGCAGCTACGAGGCCATCCTCAACTACGTGGTCTCGGTGGATTTCATCTTCTACGGGCTGGCCGGGGTCTGCATCTTCGTCTTCCGCCGCCGGCCGGAGTCGGCCCCGGGGTTCCGGGTGCCCGGGCATCCGTGGACCACCCTGGCCTTCACGGCCGTGTGCTGGATCGTGGTCGCCAACCTCGTCCGGCAACAGCCGCTCCAGAGCGCCATCGGCCTCGGGATCCTGGCGGCGGGCCTGCCCGCCTTCGGCTATTGGCGGCGAAAAACCAGCGAATGAACCCAGCGACACCCACCCCCGCCGACGCCCTACCCCGTCATGACGCCTCGGACTACATGCACTGGGCCAAGACCCTCCAGGTGGCCCGCTTCAATCTCGGCAACAGCGGCGTGGCCGCCGTCACCCTCCGCGAGCTCGGAGCGGGCCTCGACGACATCGAGCTGAGCGGTCCGAGCTTCTACGGCTGGCCGCCGCTGGTCGAGGCGTTGGCCCGCCACCTGGGCGTGTCCACCGACCGGGTCTGCCACGCCGAGGGCACCTCGCTGGCCAACTACCTCGCCATGGCCGTGACCCTGCGACCCGGCAACGAGGTGCTCATCGAGGAACCGACCTACGAACTGCTGGTCGACGCCGCGCGGCATCTGGGCGCCACGGTCGTCCGGTTCCCCCGGCCCAGGGCGCTGGGCTTCCAGCCCGATCTCGACGCGCTGGCCTCGCGGATCGGGCCCCGCACCCGACTGATCGTGCTGAGCGACCTGCACAATCCCAGCAGCGCGCGACTGGCCCCGGGCTGCGCCTCGCGGATCGCCGACCTCGCCGAGGCGGCGGGTGCCCGGGTGCTCATCGACGAGGTGTACCTCGACGCGGCGGCGGTCCCGCCTCCCCCGACCGCGCACCGGGCCGACCCTCGCCTCGTCACCACCGGGAGCCTGACCAAGGTCTACGGACTCAGCGGGC
>VHCX01000043.1 GCA_016871615.1 Verrucomicrobiota bacterium | reverse complement strand
GAGGGGCGTGCGCCGGTAGGGCATCCGGTCGATGCCGGGATGGCTGCCCTCGACCACCTGCACCAGCAGGCTGCCGTCGGGGTCACCGGGCCGCAGGGCTGGTCCGGAGTCGCCGCCGGCCCGGGCCGCGGCTGCGGTGTCGAGCCGCAGGCCGGCCTTCGGTTGCGCGGCCCCGTGGCACCCGACGCAGGCGCGGGTGAGGAGGGGCTTCACCGTCTCGAGGTAGGCGGACTCGGCCGCCGCATCGGCCCGTGCGTGACCGACCGCCAGGCCCAGCAGGGCCGCGGCGAGGAATCGACCGAGGGATGGGGCGATCCGGTGCGTCATGGGCGGTTTATGAGACACGCTAGGCCTTTGGATCCGGGAAACAACCCGGCAGTCGGACGATCGGTCAAGGGGGCATCCGTTCCGCGCAATCGAACCGAGGGGGATCGAGCCGGGCGGGGGGATCAAAGAAAAGGAATTTTTCCTGTCTTCGGGGGTATCAAGAGGGATTTCCATTGAAATCATTCATCCACAGGCGTAGCCCTAGAAGTCACCCCCCCCTTGGTTAGCCAACTGGAGCACCCGTAGTGTCGCCGACGGATCCCTGTCGGGCTATGGACATCGGCTCGGTTCCAGGGCGCCGCAACCCACCACAGCAAACCACAACGCATGAACCTCCAAAGAAACCTGCCGACCCTTGCGGTCGCCCTCGTCGCAGCACAGGCCCTCGGTCAAGCGCTTCCGGGCAAACCGGAAGACAATGGCGTCAATCCCGTCGGGGAGACCGTCTACGTCAACCCGTCCGACACCATCAACAACTCCAAGACCGAGAGCCTGGGCGTGGCCATCGGCCGGAACGGCAACGTGATCGTGGGCTGGGAGGATGACGGCGACGCCCTTTCGGACCTCGCGGCCGTATGGACGCTTTTCGACCGCGACAGCAAGCCGATCACGCCCGAGACGGCCATCACGTCGGTGGACCCGGCCTTTGCGGGCCGGACGCTTTCCTCGCGGTTCCTCTCGTACTTCCGCAAGGATGGCAGCGCCGTGTCGGGGAGGACCGGGTGGGGGCCCAAGATCAAGTCCAACCTCTTTGGCGGCGGTTTCGGCATGGGTTCGACCTCCTTTGACCTCGGCCTCGAGGTGGTGGAGTTCGCCGGCTACCAGGGTTCGGGCGACTGGCCTTCGGTGCAGTTCATGACCGACGCCGGCACCCCGGTTGGCATCGTCAACGGCGTGCCCGTCGAGTATGGCGCCCGCTCCGGCAACATCCGCATTGGCGACTGGGACTTCCTCTCCACGGGCAACGTGGTCGTGGTCGGCGAGAGTCGGCAGGGAGATGATCTGGTGAGCGTGTACAAGGGCGAGGCCGCAGCCAACCACGTCATCGTCCGGGTGGTCGACAAGACCGGCAAGGAGATCAAGGCCACGCAACTGGCCAGCGCCACCGCCACCAAGACTGAGATGTGGCATGGGTCGGGCGTCACGAAGAGCGGCTTCGCCGTGCGCTTCTCGGACAACGGTCCGGGCCGGGTGCGCCTCTTCGACAATGCCGGCAAGCCGGTCTCGACCAACATCGACCTGGCGACCGTCTCGGGCAATCCGATTGCCGGCGCCGGCGGGCGGGGCGACGGGGTGGGCTTCCACGGCAACGGCAACGACGCCTACGCCTCGGTGGCCATCGGCAAGGACTCCGACGGCAAGAGCCAGGTGTGGCTGACCGTGCTCAACGCCAACGGCACCCTGCGCTGGAGCCGCTCGGCGGCCGACGACCTGGAATTGCTGGCCCCGGGCCGCTGCGACGTCGGCATCGATTCGCTGGGCCGTGTGGCCGTGGTGTTCGACGACGCCTCGGGCACCGGCGGCAGCGCCAAGCTCGTCATGGCCCGGGTCTTCGACGCCACGGGCAAGCCCCTGGGCAAAACCTTCCATGTCAGCGAAAAGGAGTTGCCTGTCATCGACACCCTCGAGGCGAGGAACCCCCGGGTTGCCTTCCGCAACGATTCGATCGCCGTGGTGTGGGAGAGTCGCAACAGCGGCGAGCCCGACAAGCGCGTCGTGGCCATGCGTCAGTTTGTCATTCCGGTGCGTCCAGGAAGCATCGAGTCGGCGGGTCTGAAGCGCATCGTGGCCGACACGCCGGTGATCGTCCCGGCGGGCGATTCCCTCGGCAACTGGGAGCCCTTCGCCTCCGTGGTGGGCACCTCCACCTTCCTGATCGAGGGCAACACCTTCGCCGACGGCAGCACCTCCGAGCAGCGTCACGTGGTGGCCATGCAGCCGGCGGCCGGTGGCGCCATGAAGCTGGGCGAGGCGTTCTTCAATGACGCCGGTGTCCCGTTCAAGGGGGCCATCAACGCCTCCCGCCAGAACGGCAACCCGGGTCGCGTGGCGGGTGATCCCCGGCCGGGCGCGGTGAACTTCATCACCGGCGCCGAGGCCTCCCCGCACGTCGTGGACGGCTTCAACAGCGACAATCGTTTCACCGGCGGCTTCAACCGCCTAGGCGACGGCCGCTACGGCACCATCCAGACCTTCAAGCTGGATCCGGCGACGCTGGCGCAGACGGCGCTGAGCAAGGCGCAGGACTCGGCCAACGGCCGGCGCACCTCGGGCGCGGCCCCGGGCAACCAGATCACCCGCTTCGGCGGCGATGTCGCCGCCCTGAGCGACGGCAACTTCGTCTCGGTCGTGGAGGACCGTTCCAACCAGCTGCGCACCGACGGCAATTGCGCCACCGCCACCCTCTTCTCGCCCGATGGCAAGGTGGTGAAGGAGGCCTTCAAGGTCGCCGACGGCGACCTCTGGGCCAACGTCGCCGCCTTCAAGGGTGGTTTCGCCGTGCGCGTCGCGGGCAAACTCTACTTCTACAACAATGCCGGTGAGCTCCAGGGCGAGCCGGTCGCGCAGACGACCTCCGGCGAGAACTTCGACGGCGGCCGCGGCGACGGCACCCGATTGGGCGGCCACATCAACCAGCCCTGGGTGTTCCTCGTCGGGCGGGTGGTGGGCTCCACGGCGGTCCGTGTCGCCATCTGGGACGCCCGGACGCGCACGCTGGCCACGGTGGCCGACGTGAGCGAGGGCGGCTTCCGGGCCGACGCCGACCGTGCCGTGGTCGGTGCCGACGGCCTCGGCCGCTTCACGGTGGCCTGGGTGTCCAAGCCCGACGGCTACGAGGCCCAGCAGGTGGCCGCGCGGGTCTTCGAGATGGACGAGGCCACCAAGACGGTGAAGCCGCTCACGCCGAGCTTCCTGCCCTTCGTGAACGCCTCGCCGGTGGGTGGCATCCGCTCGGTGGGCATGAGCGTCTCCATGACCACGAAGCAGATCCTCGTGGCCGCCAAGGGCGAGATCAACCTGCAGAACCAGCCCGAGCAGGGGGCCAACTCCACCAGGGAGATCAACTTCTACACGGTGATCTCGCACCCGGCGCCCAAGGACGACACCACGCCGGCGGCCGGTGGTTCCTCCACCACCGCCCCGCGCATCTCGGTGGCCCTGGTCAACGGCCAGTTGAGCATCACCTCCGACCCGCAGCCGCTGCCGGCGGGTTTCGTCTTCGAGGTCGCCCCGAGCCTCACCGGACCGTGGGTCGTCCAGCCCGGGGCCAACACGCCCATCACCCTGCCGGTGGGCACCGGACGCGGTCCGCTTCCTGCGCGCCATCAAGCGCTGAGGGGCCGCACCGGGTGCTGAACCCGCCTGTCACGGGGGCCGGATCGATCCCGTCGATCCGGCCCCTGCTTTTTTTCGGACGCCCCGGCTGGCCTTCGGAGGCTTCCCGCCGCAGGATCCAGGGCATGATCTCCCGTCGACATGTCCGTGCCGGATGGCTCGCGCTGGCCCTCCTGAGGTGGTGTTCCCTCCGGGCCGAGACCCTCTGGGAAGCCCGTCCGTTCTCGTCGGAGGGCTTCAATGGACTCATCGAGGGCCCGGCCTGCGACCGGTCTGGCACGGTGTTCTGTGTCGGCTATGGCGACGCCCGCAACATCGCCCGCGTGACCCCCGACGGACGCGCCGAGCGTTTCCTGGCCCTGCCCGAGGGCAGCGCCGGCAACGGCATCCGCTTCGACCGCGCCGGCCGCATGTACGTCGCCGACTACACCGGCCACAACGTGCATCGCATTGACCCGGCCACCCGCCAGGTCACCGTGCTGGTCCACGACGCCCGGATGAACCAGCCCAACGACCTGGCCATCGCCGCCGACGGAACCCTCTATGCCAGCGACCCGAACTGGAAGGACGGCACCGGCCAGTTGTGGCGGGTGGACCGCAAGGGCCGGGCGCACCGGGAGGCCGAGGGCATGGGCACCACCAACGGCATCGAGGTCAGTCCCGACGGCCGCCGGCTGTACGTCAACGAGAGCGTCCAGCGGCGCATCTGGGTCTTCGACATCGGGCGGGGCGGCCGCCTCGGCCAGCGGCGGATCTTCAAGGAGTTCCCGGACCACGGCTTCGACGGCATGCGCTGCGACATCGATGGCAACCTGTACGCCACCCGGCACGGCAAGGGCACGGTGGTGAAGATCTCGCCCAAGGCGGAGATCCTGAGGGAGATCGACGTGCTCGGGCCGCACCCCACCAACCTGTGCTTCGGCGGCGAGGATGGCCGCACGGTCTATGTCACCGAGGCCCACGCCCAGCGGCTGGTCCGCTTCCGCGTCGATCGCCCCGGGCTGGAATGGGCCCGCTGGAAGGCCGCCCGATGAGCTTCGTGGCCTGCGACTGGGGCACGTCCCGGCTGCGGCTCCGGTGGCGCAGTCCGGACGGCGTGTCGCGGGAGGTGGCCTGCGATGACGGTGCGGCGCGGTTGGCCGCGTTGCCCGGCGACCGGGCGGAAGCCTTCGCCGGGGCGCTGCGCCGCGCCCTCGACCGGCTGGGTGCGCCCGAAGGACTCCCGGTGGTGGTCTCGGGCATGGCCGGGGCGAGCATCGGCTGGCATGAGCTGCCCTATGCCCCGCTGCCCTTCGACCTCGACGGCTCGGGCGTGATCGTCGAGCGGATCGCCCCGGGCGTCCACCTGGTGTCCGGGGTCCGGGGTGCCTCCGACATGATGCGCGGCGAGGAGACGCAAGCCCTCGGCTGGGCCGAGCAGGCCGGCGACGCCCTGCCGTCCGTGGCGACCCTGGTCCTGCCGGGCACCCACTCCAAGCATCTCCGGGTCGAATCGGGCGCGGTGACCGCCATCACGACCTTCCTCACGGGTGAACTCTTCGAGGTGCTGGGCCGGCACAGCGTGCTGCGCCATTCGATCGATCCCGGAACCGACGCCGCGGCCGGTTCTGCGGGCGAGTCCGCGGGCGTGATTGCCGGGGCCTTCGACGAGGGGGTGGCGGCGTCGGGTCGGATGGCCCTCGGTGCGGCGCTCTTCCAGGTGCGGGTCCGGCAGGTTCTCCACGGCCGACCGGCTGCGGCCAACCGGGCCTTCCTGAGCGGCCTGCTCATCGGGGCCGAGCTGCGGGCCCTCCCCGGAGACGACACGCCCATCGTCCTCGCCGCAGGGTCCGGCCTCCGGGACTCGTACACCCGGGCGGCGGCGGGTTGCGGGCTGGGTTCCCGATGGAGCGCCATCGAGGTCGACGACCTCTCCGAGGCGGGTCAGCAGCGTCTCTGGCGACGGTGGTCCGGGGGCCGGCCTCCGGCCTGACACCGTCCTGCCCGGGGCGCAAATCCGGTCAGATCCGGTCAGATCCGGGCAGATCCGGGCGGTTCTGGTCTTGGCTCCGCCCCGCCGGAGGCGGATTGTCCGGCATGGCCACGCCTTTCCACGAAGCCCGTTTCCGGGCCATGCCGGTCGTCGGCATCCTGAGGTTCTTTCCGCTGGCGCAGGTCGAGCACCTGGTGCCGGCGGTGATGGCTGGTGGACTGGTGAACCTGGAGGTCACCCTGAACAGCCCCGGGGCCACCGACCTCATCCGGCGGGCCCGGGAGTTGGTCGGCGACCAGGGCAATGTCGGCGCCGGCACCGTCACCTCGATGGCCGGCCTCGAAGCCGCGCTGGAGGCCGGGGCGAGCTTCATCGTCACGCCGGTGGTGTTGCCGGAGGTCATCCGCGCCTGTGTCGACCGGGGCGTGCCGGTCTTTCCCGGGGCGATGACTCCCACGGAGATCTTCACGGCCTGGAGCCTCGGGGCCACGATGGTCAAGGTGTTTCCGGCCGACCAGCTGGGCCCGGGCCACCTCAAGGCGGTGAAGAGCCCGTTCCCGGAGATCCCGCTCATGCCCACCGGCGGGGTCACGGTCGAGACGCTCCCGGCCTTCCGATCCGCCGGGGCCGACGCCTTCGGGGTGGGAGGGCCGCTGTTCGACCCGCGCCGCGTCGCCGCCGGCGACTGGGACTGGTTCCGCCAGCGTGCCGGGCAATTCCGGGACGCGTGGCTGTCGTGCTCGGGTGCGGCCGGCCGGTGACTTGGGGGCTCTCCCCGCCACCGGTCTTCGGGAGGGCTGGAGGCCTTCCGCCCGGAGTCCTGGTGCCAATCCGCCCCGAAGTCCCGAAGTCCCGAAGTCCCGAAGTCCTGAAGTCCGGCGGCAGAAGGACTTTGACGGCGGCGGGACTGATGCCCTAAATTTGCTCCTATGATCCGAGTCCGATCCACGATCCCCTGGGGAGTCGTCGCCGGGCTGGCCCTGCTTCCGGCGCCGGTTCCCACGGCGTTGGGCGGCGAAAAGGCCCAGACGTCGGGAGCGATCCGCTCCGAGGAGCTTCCCGGCTCCCGTCTCCAGTCTGAGGCCGAGCGCGTGGGCACCATGAACAAGCTGCTCCGCAACCGTCAGTTCGACGTGTTCCGCTCCGGCAATTCCCTCGGCGGGGCCATCGACGTCTCGCTGCCGGCTCCGACCACGCCGATCCCGAACCTCGATCCGAAGGCCCGGCAACGGATGATCGAGGAGTATGACCGCAAGAAGAACTGGCTGGCCGAACCCGGTTCGGTGAAGCCCCGCGAGATCGAGAAGGCCGAGGAGATCGAGTCGGGCGGCAGGCAGGCTTCGGAGGACGACATCCCCAATTTCAGCCGGGAGCGGGGTCGTTCCCGCCGATCGAGGGACGAGGCCGCGCAGCGGGATGATTTCGAGGAGGGCGATGCGGCGGGCAAGCCGAAAGGCCGGAAGGAGTCCCGGATGTCGTCCGACGACGCCCGCTCCGATCGTCGCGTGACTGCCCGGGCGGCCCAACAAGCGGCCCAACAAGCGGGGCGGGAGATCGACCGGGGTGGTACGGACGCCGGGCGCTCCAAGACCGTCTCCGAGGTGTTGGCCGCCGACACCGACCACAAGAACTGGTTCAAGGCCCCGGCCGCGACCGACGCGGCCGGCACTTTCGGATTCGCCGCATCCGCCACGCGACCGGGCCAGGGGTTCGAGGGATTCTCGGGCACCGCCACGAGCGCCGCACGGTCCACGGGCAATCCGGCCATCTCAGGCGCACCGAGCGCCTCGGAACTCCTGGGAACCTCCGCCAGCGGCCTCGACGCCGACCCGGGACGTCGGTTCGACCCCACGGTGGCGCCCGGATCGGCCTTCTCCACGGCCTCGACGCCCGAGGGCGGACTGTTCCCGAAGGCCGGTGGCGGCGCCTTCTCCGTGGCTCCATCGTCGGCACCGTCGTCGGACGGCGGGTTCGGGGCCTTCGGAGGCGGCGCCGGCGGAGCCGCCCGCGGCCTCGAGGGGGCGGCGCGGTCGTTGTTCAGCGCGCCGTCGGGCGATGCGTCCTCGGCCATCCGCTCGTCGCCCTCCTTCACACCGCGTCCGGCCGTGCTGTCGTTCCCCCGGAACGGTCCCTTCTGAATGAAACGGCTCCTGTCGGTCGTCCTGTCGGGCCTTCTGTCTGGTCTGGCCTGCTGTCTGGCCTGTTGCCTGGGAGCGGATGCCTTGGGAGCGGATGCCCCTCAGGCCGCCGAGGCGCGCGTGCTCAAGGTGCTGCCCCATTGGGTGGACCACCAGGGTCGTCATGCGCTCTCTCCCAGTCTCTACGAGCGTGATGCCTACCAGGCGATGCTGAGGGACCACCCGGAGAAGCGGGCCGGCCTCCAGTACGAGGTGCTCTGGAAGGCCTCGGGCCGGGTCTCCGGCCCCTTGAGCCTGCGGCTGGAACTCAAGGGGGCCACTTCGGGCCTGCCGGAGATGGTCGAGATGCCCGTGAAACGGGGGCTTTTCGGCCGGCGATGGTCACGGGTTGTCGTTCCGGCCGACCCGTTCTCCCGGTTGGGAACGGCGACCGCCTGGAAGGCCACCCTCATCGAGGCCGGCAAGCCGCTGGCTTCGTCCCAGTCCTTCCTCTGGTGACGTGGCCGCCCGGCTGCCCGGCCTTCCGGCCTGGTGGCGGCGCCAGGCGGCGAAGCCCACCAGTCCCAGCGCGCCAAGGGCGGCGTATTCCTCTGGCTCGGGCACCGCCGAGAAGCTCACGTTGTCGAATCGCCAGGTTCCCGACGGCGAATAGGTCGATCCCAACCGAGAGGCCACATAGTGCGATTGGCCCGGCAGGCCGAAGTCCGAGACGACACGGACCAGCAGTTGGGCGGGATGGGCCGATTCGGGCGGCAGAACCACCGTCCGGTCATACCAGGTCTCCCCCGTTCCGCTGGCGGCCGGCACCCCGGTGAACCGTGCGGCCTCCGTGAACCCGACGCCATCGGAGGACCAGAGCACCCGCTCGGTGTTCGCGGAGGTGTTGCTGTGGCGGATCTGGAAGGTCATCGACACCGGTCCAGCGCCCCCCGTCGGCACGAGGAATTCGACCCCGGCGGTGCCGGGTGCCGAGCCCTGCGAGGGAAACCCCTTGAGGTTCCATCCGCCGGAAGGTTCGCCGTCGCGGCCGGCCGCGAAGGTCGCCGAAGTGCCCCCGATGATCCGGGCCTCGCCGGATCCCGAGGCGGGTGTCAGGGATCCGCCGTTGAAATCCCATCGGGTGATCAGGATCTGGGCCCGTGCCTCCGGAAGGCCGGCGAGGGACAGCAGGAGCAGCGGGACCAGGGGCCCTGCCAGAGATTGCCGGAGGCCGAACCCCGACACCCACCGGGACGGGAGCCCCGGATCCTGAGACTCCTTCGGCGTCGAACGGGAACCGGACGGGGGGCGGATGGGGCCTCGGAGCTTGGCGGCGCCGTGGCCGGGGCCGTCAGATTTCCCGTCCGGGACCGGGATCGGTCGAGCGGTTTCGGAGTTGCGGTGGGTCCCGGGGGCTTCCTTGGGGCGGTTGTGGGGAAGCTGAGGGTCGCGAAAGGTCCGGGAGGCGGGTGCTGGGCATGGAAGTCTCACCATACAGGAGTTCGCTCGGTCCGGGCCCGATCTCCCCGGAAATCCTCAAACTCCGAAAAAAAACCCGACCGCCCCGAAGGATCCGCCAGAACACCGTCCACGCGGTTGAACCCAGCGGACCCTGAAATTCAGGGGCGACGGGCGATTTCGGACCGTTCCCATCCTTTGGGGACAGGCTCCGGAGCGGACCTCGAGGGCAGGCCCCATGGGCCGTCGCGTCAAGTTTCGGAAAGGAAAGGGTGACACTCCTGCCTGAAAAACAGATTGCCCCGGCAGATGCCGGGGTGTATCCCACACCCAACCAATTTCGAAGACGCTTTCGCCGTGGGCCAGTGTCTCGAACCCAGAAGGGCTTCGAGGCATTTGCCGTCGGCGGGTCGTCGCCGCGATCGGAACATTGAGTCCTATGAGCCAAAACAAAAACAACCTGCTGCGCTGGATGACGGCAGCCGGGCTGGTCTGCAGCTCGGCCTTCGCCGCCACCAACGTGGTTAACTTCAACACCGCGACGGAGCTCCCCTTCAAGGAAGTGGGCGCTGCCGCCGCGGAGTATCGGGCCAGCGGCGGTGCCTCGGGCGGCGCCACCGACGGCTACCTCTCCATCACCGACGCAAGGGGCGGCCAGCGAGCCACCGTGGTGTTCGACGACCTCGACAAGGGCCTGGTCGTCAAGGCCTTCACCTTCGAGTGCGACCTGCGCATTGGCGGCGGCACGGCCCGTCCGGCGGACGGCTTCTCGCTCAACTACGTCCGCGCCAGTGATCCCCTTGCCGCAGACGGTTCACCCTATGCCGGCACGGGCAGCGAGACGAACCTGCCCGAGGAAGGCTCCCTGACCGGTCTGGGCATCGGCTTCGACACCTGGCAGTCCGGCAACCATCCGGGCGGCGTCACCGACGTCGTCGGCATCAGCATCCGCGTCGAAGGAGAGCTCATCACCCAACTGCCAGTACCCCTGCGCCCCGGCAACGTCTGGCCGGGCGGCACTTATGATGAGGTGCCCTTCCGAAACCTGGCAACCACCGACGGCAATTACGCGATGTCGATGCAGACTGGCGCGCTGAACACGACTGATGACCTAAATGGCGACGGGACAGTGGGCAACGACAACGGCACCCCCCAACCGGCCTTCGATGACCCGAATTGGGGTTTGTGGGTCAAGAATCTCAAGTGGGAGAAGTTCAAGGCACAGTTGACCGAAGAGGGCAAGGTCAAGCTGTTTTGGAAGGGCGTTGAGTTGACCCCAGTTGGCGGTTTGGCCAGTTCCTTCACCCCGGCTCCCGGGCGTCTCGTCTTCGGTGGCCGCACCGGTGGCGCTTGGGAGGTGCACCATGTGGACAACATTCGCCTCGAGACAATCCCGGCCAACGACGTGATCATCGGCGCTGCGACCGGCAACCCGATCGGCTTCTCGCTAAGCGCAGTCGATTCCGGCGAAGCGGTGGCGCTCACCTCGGGTTTTTCGCTCAAGCTGAACGGCGTTGACGTCTCCTCGAAGGTCGCCGTCAGCAAGGACGGTATCAACACCACCTTTGTCTTTGGTGACCCCGCCGCGCCGTTTGCGTCAGGCTCCACCAACACGGTTGCCGTTAGTCTGAAGGACAACCGCGGCAATACTGTGAGTGCCAACCGCACCTTCGTGGTGGCCCCCTATGTGACGATTCCAGGCACCCTTGCAGTCACGGGTGTGAACACCTCGCAACGCGGCTTCAACATCCGCACCCACCAGACCGTCCGCCGCGGCCAGCCCAACACCGTCGCCCGCGCCGAGCAGCAGTTGCTGGGTCTGCGCGGTGACAATGTGGCCGACCTGACCGGCTTCTCCGGCGGCGTGTTCGCCGAGACTGGCGTAATTAATTATAGCCAGCCGGTTTCGGGTTCGGATTCTACCCCGGGCCAGAACGGGGCGTTCTCCTCCTCGGCCGGCAACCCAGCCCGCCAGATCGCCGACAATCCGATCCCGGGCATCCCGAGCGCCACTGAATTCCAGGCCAACGGTGACCTCTACACCGACAACATCGCCGCCGAGATCACCACCTTCCTGCAGTTCCCGACCGCGGGCGTGTACCGTCTGACCTTCAACAGCGACGACGGCTTCCGCACCACGGTCAGCGGCAACAACAAGGAGGTCCTCAACTCGCTGATCGTCAGCCAGGCCGATGTCGGCAAGGGCGCCAGCGACGTCGACGCGACCGTGTTGGTGCCGGTGGCGGGCTTCTATCCGTTCCGCACGGTGTGGTTCGAGGGCGGTGGCGGCGCCAACCTCGAGTGGTCGGCTCAGCGTCTGGCGCCGACCCCGTCGGACCGACTGCTGATCAACGATAACGACCCCAACGCCGTGAAAGCCTTCCGTGCTCGTACTGGCGATACCCCGGCGGCCGTGTCCTTCATCCATCCGTTCCGCGGGTCCGGGGGTAACTACATCCCGACGGTTCCCGTCGTGGTGGCGGTGGCCGATGGCAGCACCCCGGTCTCATCGATCACCCTGCTGGTCGACGGCGTGGCTGTCACCCCGACCAAGACTTCCTCGGGAGGCGTGTCCACCTACACCCACAAGCCGGCGGCCAACTTCTCGGCCGGTTCCCACACGGTGGTCGTCCGCTTCACCGCAGGTTCCCAGAGCTATGATGCGACCAACACGTTCACCATCGCCAGCGCCGCCGTCGTGCCGGGTAGCCTCGCGCTGCCGGCGTCGGCCGTGAACACGGGCAACCGGGGCTTCCTGGTCAAGACCATCCAGCAGGCCAATGGCGAGAGCATGGGCAACGATACCTACCGGGGTCAGACCCACATCGCCGGCCTCATAGGCACCCCCAATGTGGCCGATCTAACCCTCTTCACCGGGCCGAAGGGCTACTATGTGGAGACGGGCGTGATCAACTACAACCAGGATGCCGTCTCCAGCGGGTACTTTCCGGATGATCCGGGCGTTCCGGGCATCCCGGGCACCACCGGCAGCACCGACAACTTTGCGCAGGAGATCCTGACCGTCCTCGAGCTGAAGACCGGTTTCTACTGCTTCAACGTCAACAGCGACGACGGCTTCCGTCTCGACATCGGCAACCCGGGTGAGGCCTTCACCTTCCCGCTGGTCGTCGGCGAGTTCAGCGGTGGCCGTGGCAATGGCGGCGACATCACCTCGGGCACGACCTTCTTCTTCGACGTCAAACAGGACGGCCTCTACCCGGCCCGCCTTGTTTGGTACGAGGGCGGTGGTGGGGCCAACGTCGAGTTCAGCGTCCGTCAGTTCGACCCCGTGACGGGTGACCTGCTCAGCGGCACGCTGATCAACGCCGATGGCGGCATCCGCGCATTCCAATACCCGCTGGCCAGCCCGGGGGTTCCGTTTGTTAAATCCTTCGCCCCGGCGCGCACCGGCCGCGCCTCCGGTGTCGCGCCGTTCCGCGCGGGCACCGATGCGGCCATCACGGCCCTTGTCTCGCAGGGTACCGGCCCGGCGCTGAGCGCAGCCAACGTGTCGGCCGTCGTGGACGGCGCCGCCGCCACTCCGACCGTGACCACCGCCGATGGCGTGGCCACCGTGAGCATCGCCGCCCCGGCGGGCGGTTGGGTGGGCGGCACGACCCACACGGTCGCCCTCACCATCATCGACCGCACCGTGTCGTGGACCTTCGGTGTGGCCAACCTGCGCACCCCGAGCTTCTTCATCGAGGCCGAGGACTTCGACAACAACGGAGTCGCCCCTGCGGTCACCAGCGTGATGCCTTACCGTGGCGGCGCACTCGCGGGCCAGGCGGCCGTCAACAACAAGGACTACACTCGCGGAAACGATGGGTCTTCCCCGCTGTACCGCATCGGTGAGGATCCTCAAGCCCCGATGGACCGAAGCGGCGACCGCGACCGCGGCGTGGGTGAGGTCAACGTGAACTTCAAGATGGGCTGGATCGGCAACGACCAGTGGTACCAGTACACCCGCACCTTCCCGGCGGGCGACTACAACGTCTATGCCGCCCTCTCCCATGGTGACGGCCAAGCCAGCGCGACTCGGATGAAGGGTTCGTTCGCCACGGTTGCCAGCGGCGCACCGACGGTGGTTGGTAGCTTCGACTACCCGGCCACCGGCGGTTGGGGCAACAACGCTCTGGTGCCGATGCGCAACGCCGACGGCAGCCTCGCTTCGGTGAAGCTCGGTGGTCAGCAGACGGTGCGCTACAACGCGTCGAATGGTGACTACGACTTCCTGCTCTTCACCCCGGCCATCGCCGGCGCGAACGTGCTGAGCAAGGACGACACCATCGTCCCGACCTCCGGCAACAGTCCGGGTGGCGAAGCCGCCCCGAAGGCGATCGACGGTGCGAGCGACACGAAGTACCTCAACTTCGACAAGCTCGACACCGGCTTCACCGTGACTCCGAAGTCCGGCGCGAGCGTGGTGTCGGCGATCACGCTGACCACCGCCAACGACGCTCCGGAGCGCGACCCGGCCACCTGGAAGGTGCTCGGCTCGAACAACGGCACCGACTACGAGGTGATCGCGACCGGCCCGATGGCCGCCAACCCGTCCCGCTTCCGGGCCGAGACCTTCGCGTTCTCCAACACGAAGTCCTACACCTCCTACCGCGTGCTCTTCCCGACCGTCGTGGACGCCGCCAGGGCCAACTCGATGCAGATCGCCGAGGTCGCCCTGATCGGTACCGCCTCCGGCGCTGGCGGCGGTGACACCCCGCGCTTCACCGGCATCAAGGCCAACGCCGATGGCACGATCACCATCAACTGGACCGGCGGCGGAACGCTGCAGTCGGCCACCTCGCTCAGCGGTCCGTGGACCGATGTCGCGGGTGCGACCAGCCCGCTGACGGTGCCGGCCAACCAGGCCGCCCAGTTCGCGCGCATCCGCAAATAAGCGGCCACCCATCTCGCAATCACGGAGGGGTCGAAGTTCGCTTCGGCCCCTCTTTTTTCGTGTGCGCCCGGCAGGGCGCCCCCTCCAACCGGATCCCCCCAGGGTTTCCGGGAGGAGGGATCCCCCCGGCCGGTCGGGTCCCCGTCCGTGGGCCGGGGGCCTACCGGCCCTCGCCCAGCAGCCAGGTCGGCTTGCGTTCGACGTGCTTGAGTCCGTGCTGGGCGATGGCCTGACTGATCCGGTCGACCGCCTCGTCGACCGAGTCGGTGACCAGGAAGAGATCCAGATCACCGTCGGAGATCGTTTTGCGCTGACGCATCTTCTCGATGTACTCGAGCAGCTCGTGGTGGAATTCACGTCCGAAGATGATCACCGGGAAATGCTTGATCTTGCCCGTCTGGATCAGGGTCATGGCCTCGAAGAATTCGTCGAGGGTCCCGAAGCCTCCGGGCACGATGACGAAGGCGTAGGAGTACTTGATGAGCAGGGTCTTGCGCACGAAGAAGTACCGGATGTTCACCCACTTATCGAGGTAGGGGTTCGGCTCCTGCTCCAGCGGCAGCACAATGTTGCAGCCCACGGAACGCCCTCCGACGTCCCGGGCTCCCCGGTTGGCGGCCTCCATCAGGCCGGGACCGCCGCCGGTCATGATGGTGAACCCCAGCTTGGCGATCTCCGCCGACAGCCGGCGGGTCTGATCGTAGTACGGGCTCGTCTCCGGGAAGCGCGCTGAGCCGAACACGGCGACGCATGGCCCGGAGAAGTGCAGTGCCCGGAAGCCCCGGATGAATTCCCAGGCGATGTCGACGACGAACTTGAGGTCGTCCCATCGGGAGCGGGGACCCTCGAGAAACCGGATGTCGGGTTGTCGCCGGGGGAGACCGTGGGTTTCCCTGGGCGGCTTCCGGAAGGAAGTGATCATGCCTTGGATTAGGGGATCGTACACCCATTCCGCGCCGACGGAAAGGGCAGGGTGAGGGCACCAACTGGTAACAGTCCGTTCTGGCGCACGGCGGGCAGGTGTCCGGGGCGGCCAACTCCGGTTTCGCGCCCGGCAAGATTCGGAGTGTCAGGGTCCAGGATCCGGCTAGCATGGCGGGGTGTTGAACTCCCAGCCTCCCGGGATGCAACCCATCGCCCACCGGACCCTCCAGGCATGGGTCGAAGCCACTGCGGCCCTCACGCAACCCGACTCGATCTTCTGGTGCGACGGATCGGAGGCCGAGAAGGAGTTCCTGTACGCCGAGGCGGTCCGGCAGGGCGTCCTGACCCCGCTCAACCAGGACAAGCTCCCGGGGTGCTATTACCATCGGTCCAATCCCAATGACGTGGCCCGGGTGGAGCATTGCACCTTCATCTGCACCGAGTTGCCCGAGGATGCGGGCCCGACCAACAACTGGGCCGATCCAACCGCCATGCGGGCCAGGCTGCTGGGACTGGCCGCCGGCAGCATGAAGGGGCGCACGCTGTATGTGGTGCCCTACCTGATGGGGCCGCCGGGTTCGCCGCTGGCTCAGGTGGGCGTCGAACTCACCGACTCGATCTACGTGGTGCTGAACATGCGGATCATGACCCGCATGGGCCGGGTGGCCGTCGACCACCTCGGGCAGTCCGACCACTTCAACCGTGGGCTCCACTGCCTGCTCGACGGCGACCCGGAGCGCCGGTTCATCTGCCATTTCCCGGAGTCCAACGAGATCATCTCGGTGGGTTCGGGCTACGGCGGCAACGTGCTGCTGGGGAAGAAGTGCCTGGCCCTGCGGATCGGGTCCTTCCTGGGCCGGCGACAGGGCTGGATGGCCGAGCACATGCTGGTCCTGGCTGTCGAGTCCCCGGAGGGGCGGCGAAGCTACGTGGCGGCGGCCTTCCCCAGCGCCTGCGGCAAGACCAATTTCGCGATGATGATCCCGCCCGAGCGGTTCCGCGGCTGGAGGATCTGGACCGTGGGCGACGACATCGCGTGGATGCGGCCCGGGCCGGACGGACGGCTCTGGGCCATCAATCCCGAGGCGGGTTATTTCGGGGTGGCTCCCGGCACCAATGCCCAGAGCAATCCGAATGCGATGGCCACGATCGCCCGCGACACGATCTACACCAACGTGGCCCTGAAGCCCGACGGCACGGTGTGGTGGGAGGGTCATGACGATCCGCCCCCGGCCGAGTGCCTGGACTGGAAGGGCGAACGCTGGACACCCGACTCCCCGGGCAAGGCGGCCCATCCGAATTCCCGGTTCACGGCCCCGGCGGCCAACAACCCGGCGCTGGCCCCCGAGGCCCTCGACCCGGCGGGGGTGCCCATCTCGGCCATCATCTTCGGTGGCCGTCGTGCCGGGGTCGTGCCGCTGGTGTTCGAGGCCTTCAACTGGAGCCATGGGGTCTTCCTCGGGGCCACGATGGGCAGCGAGATGACGGCCGCCGCCGCCGGTGGCTCAGGTCAGGTACGCCGCGACCCGATGGCCATGCTGCCCTTCTGCGGCTACAACATGGGGCGCTATTTCCGGCACTGGCTCGACATGCGCAAGCGCCTGACGGAGCCGCCGCGGATCTTCCACGTCAACTGGTTCCGCAAGGACGAGGCCGGGAAGTACCTCTGGCCCGGCTTCGGCGAGAACATGCGCGTGCTCAAGTGGATCCTCGACCGCTGCGACGGCCGGACCGGGGCCGTGGAGACGGCGCTCGGGTGGGTGCCCCGCCATGAGGACTTCGACACCGCGGGCCTTGCCGGGTTCACCCGGGAGCGCTTCGAGCAGCTGCAGCGCATGGATCCCGAGGAGTGGCGTCGCGACCTGCTGGCGACCGACGAGCTCTTCATGAAGCTCTACACCCACCTGCCCAAGGAGATGGTCTTCCAGGGGCAGTTGCTGGTGTCGCGGCTCTGAGCCCATCGGGTCGTCGTCGGCCGTGGCCCCGCGCGCCGGCAGCGTGGGCCAAAAGCCTGTTGCGCCCCGGGGACCTCCCCGGATACTTCCCCGGCAACGATCCATGATGGAGTGGCACATCCAGTCGCGGGCCCATGCCTGCCAGCGGTCCGGTCGACAGTTCGAGGACGGCGAGACCTATCACACCGTCCTTCTGGACACCAAGGTCGGCTTCGAGCGTCTGGACCTCTGCGTCGAGGCCTTCCGGGAGGCCTCCACGGAGTTGCTGGCGCAGTCCAACCTCGTCTCGCACTGGAAGGGCGTCTACGAGGCCCCGCCGCCGGTGCCCCCCGAGGCCATCCGGCGCGATGACGCGGAATCCCTGCTGCGGAAGCTCCTGGAGCGCCGGGAGGAGCGCTATGCGCCGGCGGCGTACATCCTGGCCGTGATGCTGGAGCGCAAGCGCATCCTGCGGGTCAAGGGGCAGTCCCGGGAGAGCGGTCGACGGGTGTTCCTCTATGAGCACCCGAAGTCGGGCGACCTGTTCCCGATCGCCGACCCGGATCTGCAGCTGCACCAGCTCGATGCCGTCCAGCGCGACGTGGCCCACCTGCTGGAGCACGGATTGACGGACGGCGCGGAGGCGTTGCCGCCGGTGGCCGACGGGCCGGTCGAGGAGCCCTTCAACGCGCCGAGCGAGGTGGCCTCGCTGGCTGCGGCCTGATCGCGTCGAAGACGATCCGTGCGTTCCTCGTCCACGGAGTAGAAACGGCCCATGTCCGATCTTGAAGCCCTCCAGTCCGCCCTCGGGTATCGCTTCCGAGACACCGGTCTCCTGTCGCTGGCCCTGACGCATCCCTCGGTGGCCCATGAGGAGGGCGGCGGACAGAACCACAACCAACGGCTCGAGTTCCTGGGCGATGCCGTCATCCAGCTGGCCGTCACCTCCGAGCTATTCCAGCGCTTTCCAGACCTGGGGGAGGGGGCCCTGACGCAGGCCCGGGCCCAGTTGGTCAACCGGGGCTCGCTCGCGGCCCAGGCCCGCCGGCTGGAGCTGGGGAACCAGGTCATCCTCAGCCGGGGAGAGGAGTCCAGCGGCGGCCGCGCCCGGGGCTCGACCCTGGCCGACGCCTTCGAGGCGATCGTCGGCGCGGTGTACGTCGACGCCGGGTTCGAGGCCGCCCGCCGGACGTTGCTGGCGCTGCTCTCCGAGGGCGGCTCGGCCATGGCCGAATTGCCCAGCCTTGAGAATCCCAAGGGCGACCTGCAGGAGTTCCTGCAGGCCGGCTCGCCGGAGGCCCCGCGCTACGAGTTGCTGGAGACCGAGGGCCCCGACCACAACCGGACGTTCCGCTGCGCGGTGTTCCACGGCGGCGTCGAGTTGGCCCGGGGTGAGGGGCGAAGCAAGAAGGCCGCCGAGAGCCATGCGGCGTTGCTGGCGCTGCAGAGGCTCCGGGCGGCGGTCATCAAGCCCTGAGCGCGGTCCGGAAACCCGGGAGGGGGTTGTTGTCGGGCAGTCCGGTTGTCGATCAGTCCGGTTGTGTGGGGTTCGCGGGCCTACCGGCCGGCCGAAGGGGCGGCCGCGTTGGTGGCGGCGGTTAGTTCGGCCGCCCGCTTGGCCAGCGTGGCCTCCTGGATCTTCTTCGCCAGATCGGGCTTCTCGGCGAGGGTCTTACGCGTGGCGTCCTTGCCCTGGCCGATCAGCTCCCCTTGGAACTGGATCCACGCTCCCTTCTTCTCGAGCACGCCCGCATCGAGGGCCACGTCGAGCAGGGAACCCTCCTTGTCGATGCCGTGGTTGAAGAGGATGTCGAACTCGGCCTCGGCGAACGGCGGGGCCACCTTGTTCTTCACGATCTTCACCTTCACGTGGTTGCCGACGGCCGCGCCCGATGCGTCCTTGATGGCCTCCTTGCGCCGGATGTCGATGCGGACGCTGGCGTAGAACTTGAGGGCCTTGCCGCCGGGCGTCGTCTCCGGGCTGCCGAACATCACGCCCACCTTCTCGCGCATCTGGTTGGTGAAGAGGCAGGTGGTCTTGGCCTTGTTCAGGATGGCCGTGAGCTTGCGCAGCGCCTGGCTCATGAGCCGGGCCTGCATGCCCATCGTCGCCATGCCCATCTCGCCCTCGAGCTCGGCCTTGGGCACCAGCGCGGCGACCGAGTCGACCACGATGATGTCGAGGGCGCCGGAGCGGGCGAGCGTCTCGCAGATGGTCAGGGCCTCCTCGCCTGAGTCGGGCTGCGAGACCAGGAGTTCATCGACGTTGACCCCGAGCTTCTTGGCGTAGGCCGGGTCGAGGGCGTGCTCGGCGTCGATGAACGCGGCCATGCCACCGGTCTTCTGGGCGTTGGCGATGAGGTGCAGCATGAGGGTTGTCTTGCCGGACGATTCGGGCCCGTAGATCTCAATGACGCGTCCGCGCGGCACGCCGCCCACGCCCAGGGCGAGGTCGATGGCCAGCGCCCCGGTGGGGATCACCTCGATGGGCCGGGACACCTGCGCTCCAAGGCGCATGATCGCGCCCTCGCCGTAGGCCTTGGTGATGGTGGCGATGGCCGAGTCCAGTTCCCGCTGCTTGGCAGCGGAGATCTTCGGCGCCTCGGGCGGGGTGGACGGGTTGGCCTGGGCGGTAACGGTGGCGCGGGACTCCGGGGACTTCGGTTCGGTCGCGGAGGGTTTCTTGTCGGTGGGTTTGTCGGCCATAGGTTGATTGCGTTGGGAAGGTTGGGGAACTGGTGGGGGGGTGCGGCTGGAAATGGAGGCCTGGGTGTTTGGGATCGAAGCCGGGAATTCGGGACTGGGTGATTCGGCGGCGGAGGGTTTGGTGGCGGAGGGTTCGGCGAGGGTGGATTCAGCGAGGGAGGATTCAGCGGGTTAGGATTTGGCTGCGAAGCCCGCGGGGAAGTCCGCGGGGAAGTCCGTCGGAGTCTCTCGGGATCGATGGAGATGGTTCTTGGATCCTTGTGATTCCATGGCCGCCAGTCTGGACCAGGCCGGTGGACAAAGGGTGTCCGACGGTGTTCCCGGAGTGGATGTTTCCGTGGGGGGCCGTCGCATCGTTCTCGGGCATCGTGAGCATCCTCGTTGCGGAAGGATTCCGGACTTCCGAGGTGCGCGGCCATCGAATTCTCCGGGGCCCCAGAGGGCAGGGGTCTGCTGGATCCCTGGTCCGGTTCAATCGGTGCCAGGAAGCGGCCGGTCGCGGCGGATCCGGTCGGAATGGAGCGGGGAGGAGGTTCATGAGAAAGGGCGGGATCCGGAGCGGAGCGTGGGACGTGGCCGTTGGGGAGGCGCGTGGGGAGGGAGGGGTCGGGGCATTGAACCCATCACTCTGCCCTCCATAGGGGAAACTGGGCGTCATCGGCGACTCCTGTGGGCGCCCCGGCGTGTCGGCGCACCCCGCCATCGAGGAACAGGATGTTGGCCGCCCCCCGGTGGATCGAGCGGTGGAGGTTGCCCGGTCCGCCGACGGCCGCACGCTGGCCGTTGTCGAAAAGCCACACCACCCGGGAAGGCTCGGCCACGGACTCCAGGCGTCGCCGCCGGGAATCCCGGCCGGTCCCGTTGACGAAGCGGTTCAGCGCGAAATGGAAGAGCAGGTGTCCATTGCTTCGCCGCGGGTTGGACGGACAGAACCATACCGGATGTCCCAACGGCGCCTGGCCGTTGGTGCGCCAGGCCCCTTCCTCGTGGTAGGGGGTGGTACCCAGCAGCGGAGGCAGTTCGGCATACCAGGCATTCCGGGTCGAAAGGCCATTTGGGGCCCCGTCGGCTGGCAACCATCCCCCGGCATCCGACGCATAGACTTGGGTCCCCAGGCCCCATTGCCGCAGCCGTGACAGGCAGGTGCCGGTCCGGGCCACATCCCGAGCCTTGGCGACGGCCGGAAGCAGCAGGGCCGTCAGGATGCCGATCACCGAGAGCACCACCATCAATTCGACCAGGGTGAACCCGGCGAAGGCGGGCCGGCGGGGTCGGGTGGGCCGGCAAGGCAGGTTGCGGCTTGGACGTCCGGGCGGTTTCGGTGGCTGGATCTTCATGGTCTCTACTTCAGATTTCGCTCGCCTCCCCCCGATTCTCCCAAGAATTCCAAAAAATCGTTCTCCACCACCACCTCCTTGCCCGGAGGAGGGACAGGCTCCGATGACCGAGTGACCGGTTCCATGTAGCCGATATGGAGGCAGGACGACCCTTGGTGCGCCAACGTGGCACACCAATGAGGTATCCCCGCACGTGGCGAGCCCTCCGAGGTTCCAAGGCCCCCCAAGGTCGGAACCAGCGATGATAGAGTGACAGGTTTATTATCAACGGGGCGCCCGGCCAAGGTCTTGGGGCGGTTGACAATCTGAAACTGGCGGGGGCGTAATCGATGAAAGCCTTCAGGAATCCCCAACCCCAAGAATGCCATGTCCCAGTCTGTCTCGAATCCCGCCAACATCCTGCTGAGGTCCCGATTCGCCTCGGGGTTTCGCTCCATCGGTCGGTATGCCTTCGCGCTGACGGCTTTGAGCCTGTCCCTCTTGGTTCTCAGGGCCAAGGTGCTGGACGACTTCGACGACAACGCCAAGACCGGTTGGACCGACTTCACCTTCACGCCGGGCTTCGGCTTGCCCAGCGAGAGCGGAGGTCGGTTCCGGTTCACCCAACCGCCGGCCGGTCAGGCGATCTTCAGTGCCAGCCAGAAGACCTCCGAGCGGTTCGAACTCAAGGAGGGCCGGTCGATCGAGTTCCGGGTGGACGTGGTGCAGGGCGGGGCCAAGGATTCGTTCGCCGTGTTGGCTTTCATCCCGACGGCCAATTCGCCCGGGACGCTTGGGGGCTATGGCTTGGCCAAGTCGACCACGGACATCCTGATCTCCAAGGGCATCAACAAGTACTTCGTGGCCGACTCCGGCACCGCAGCCAATCTCAAGCAGGAGAACATCACGCTGGTCCTGAACCTGACGGCCCGGAACGGCAGCGTGGTGGTGGCGGCCAAGGTCCTCGACAAGGATGCCGCCAACGCCGTGATCTGGGAGAAGACGGTCGTGGACAGCGCCGCGGCGGACGTGCTCGTCGCGGGCAAGGACGACCCGGCTGCCCCCTACATCACCGCAGGCTACTTCACGCTCTATCTCTATCAGGATTTCGACAAGGCCGCGCCCGAGAGCCCTTACCAAGCGGTCTACGACAACGCCGAGGTCTTCGTGACCGACGAGACGGTGCTCGATGACTTCAACGACAACACCAAGACCGGTTGGACCGACTTCACCTTCACGCCGGGCTTCGGCCTGCCGTCCGAGACGGGCGGCCAGTTCCAGTTCACCCAACCGGCGGCCGGTCAGGCGATCTTCAGCGCCAGCCAGAAGACCTCGCGCGTGTTCACCCTGGCCGAGGGCGAGCGCATCTCCTTCAGCGCCGATGTGGTGCAGGGCGGGGCCAAGGACTCCTTCGCGGTGCTGGCCTTCATCCCGACGGCCAATTCGCCGGGGACCCTCGGGGGCTATGGCCTGGCCAAGTCGACCACAGACATCCTGATCACCAAGGGCATCAACAAGTACTTCGTGGCCGACTCCGGCACCGCGGCCAATCTCAAGCAGGAGAACATCACGCTCAACCTCAACCTGACGGTGCGAGGGGGAGCCGTGACCATCAACGCCCGAGTGCTGGACAAGGACGCGAACAACGCGGTGATCTGGGAGAAGACGGTGGTGGACACCGCGGCGGCGGATGTGCTGGTGGCCGGCAAGGATGACCCGGCGGCGCCGTACATTACCGGCGGTTACTTCACGCTCTATCTCTACCAGGATTTCGACAGGGCTGCTCCGGAGACCCCCTATCGAGCCTTCTACGACAACGCGGTTGCGGCGGCGCCCCCGGTGGTCGCCAACGTGGCGCCGATCCTGACGGACTTCACCCCGGCCAAGTTCGCCAGCTTCCTGCCGGCCTCCACGGTGGTTTCCTTCAAGGCGAGCGATGATGCCGCGCTCACCGATGACGGGGTGGCCCTGGTGCTCAACGGCGCCCGGTATACCAAGGCCAGTGGGTTGACCCTGGGTGGCACGGGCAATTCCCGCACCGCAAGCTTCTCCAAGCTGGAGGCCAACAAGAACTACACGGCCGTCCTCGAGGTCACCGACGCGGGCGGGCTCACCACCCGGGAGCGCATCGACTTCGACACCTTCACCCCAGGCGTGCTGGTGATCGAGTCCGAGGATTACAACTTCGGCGGCGCCTTCATCGACAACCCGGTGCCCATCGCCGAGGGCGGTGGTCCGCAGGCCGACGCCTACGCCAACCAGGTTGGCATCCAGGGAATCGACCTCAACGACACCCGGACCAGTCCAAGGAGCCAGGATGCCCCGTGGCGCAACCAGGATGCCGTCCGCATGGAACGCACCCTGGACGTGGTCCGGTCCAAGTACACGGCGGCCGGCGGCACCGCCGCCGAGGTGTACGACTACGCCATCGGCGACATCGATGCCGGGGAGTGGCTCAACTACACGCGGACCATCCCGCAGGGGACCTACGAGATCCACCTGCGGCAGGCGCTCATCAACATGGATGCCGGCGAGAGCGTGCTGGAGCAGGTCACCTCGGATCCGTCGCAACCGAACCAGACGGTCAAGACGCTGGGCTCGTTCCTCGGCACCCTGACGGGGTTCAACTTCCGCAACACGCCGCTCACCGACGGTTCGGGCAAGACGACGACGGTGCGCTTCGACGGGGTGACCACCCTGCGGCTGCGCCAGGTCACGCCCGACACCGAGAGCAAGCAGCGCCGACAGAACTACCTGGCCCTCGTGAAGGTGGCCGACACGGGTCTCCTGCGTGCGGCCGTGACGGCGCTGACGCCGGCGAACAATTCCGTGGCCGACACGGTCGTGCCGAAGGTCGAGGCCGTGATCCAGAACCGCGACACGCGGGTCGCCCCATCGAGCGTGAAGCTGCTGCTCAACGGGACGGCGGTCGCGGCCGCGGTCAGTCCGGACGCCGCCGGTGCCCGGGTCTCCTTCACCATGGGACAGTTGCCGCCGTCGGGGGTGGTCCAGGTGGCCCGCCTAGTGTACGCCGACAGCGATGGAGTGGCGATGACCAACGAGTGGAGCTTCGCCTTCCGCTACCTGTCGCTCGACCGTGCGGCGCGGATGGGCGCGCCCGGCGCGCAACGTGGCATCCAGGTGAAGGTGGTGCAGGCCCCGGTCGATGCGGGCCTGCTCGAGAACAGCCTCGCCCGGGCCGAGGCCCAGCTGGCCGGCGGATCGACCATCCCGCGCGCCTATGAGACCAACGTGGTCGCCCCGGTGATCAATTTCTCTCAGGACGGGTTTGCCGGCGGGTTCGCCGGGTCGATCGAGGGTGATGAGGGCATCCCCGGCCAGACCGAGGAGGGAGGCACCGACAACTGGGCCATGGCCGCCGTGACCTACCTCGACCTTCCGGCGGGCGTGGTCCGCTTCGGCGTCCAGTCCGACGACGGCTACAAGCTGGCTTCGGGGGCGACGCTCGACGCCTCGACGCCGGCGCTGTCGTTCCTCAACGGGGTGGCCAACGACACCTTCGACGTGGTGGTGCCGGAGGCGGGCGTCTACGGGTTCCGACTGGTCTGGTATGAACGGGGCGGCGGGGCCTATGTGGAGTGGTTCACGGTCGACCCGTCCACCGGCAAGCGGACGCTGGTGAACGCCGATGGTGGCATCAGGGCCTACACCAGCGCCCAGGCCCCGGTGGCATCCGTGCAACTGCTGGGCTCGGCGACCCTGGATGGGGCCTACTCGGCGGTGGCCGGGGCCACCGTGGACACGGTCTCCAAGACCCTCTCTCTGACCCGTCCAGCGGACACCCGATTCTTCCGGATCTCCGGACCGGCCGGGTTTGCGATCGCCGGCATCCGCCTTGCCGGAGAGCAGGTGGTGATCACCTACCGCTGAGGTCCGGCGGTTCAGAGATTGCCGCCGCTCCAGCCGAACTTGTGCCGGAGCGTCGCAAAGAAGCTGCTTCCCTCCGGCCGCAGCAGGCGTGCTGTCTGGCGGCTGCGCCGGATGAGCACCCGGTCGCCCGTGGACAGCTGCGTGAGCTGCTGTCCATCGGCGGCCAGCGTGGCCTCCAGGCGGCGGCTCAGCAGGGTGACCTGGACCACCGAGTCGAGGCCCACCACCACCGGTCGGATCGACAGGGTGTGCGGGCAGATCGGCGTCAGGGTCAGCACGTCGGCGTCGGGGCTGACGATGGCTCCTCCGGCCGCCAGGGAGTAGGCCGTGGAGCCGGTCGGGGAGCTGGCGATGAGCCCGTCGCACCGGTAGCGGGTGAGCAGTTCGCCGTTCACCGCCACCTCCAGCTCGATGAGGCGCGAGGCCAGGCCGCGGCTGAGCACGAAGTCGTTCAGGGCCGTCTGCACCGACGAGGTGCCCTCGCTATGCACCACCGCCTCGAGGAGGGCCCGGTCCTCGATGCGGAACCTTCCCGCCAGCACGGTGCGGATCACCTGCGTGACCTCCGCCTCCTGCACGGCGGCCAGGAACCCGAGATTGCCGGCATTGACGCCGAGGATCGGCACGCCCGACCCGGCGCTCGCGCGGGCCACCCGGAGCATGGTCCCGTCGCCGCCGAAGACCAGCAGCAGGTCGCAGCGGCCGGCCAGATCGCCCGCGTCGGAGGCCGTCGGCATCGACCTCAGCCGTGCGAACTCCGCCGTGGCCGCGTCGCAGAGCACCTCGCGACCGAGACGCCTGAGCAGGGTGACGGCACGTCGCAGGACCGCGACACTGCGGGGTTTCTCCGGATTGGCGGTGAGGCCGATCCGGCGGAGGGCGTCGGCGGTGGTCTTCACGGGGTTCGTTCGAGGTGCGCCAGAAACTCCTTGTTCCCGGCCGGTCCCCGCAAGGGCGATTCGGTCACCCCGCGCCACGCCAGCCCGGGCAATTCCTGGGCGATGAAGGCCTCGAGCGACGCGATCACTCGGGCGTGGATCATGGGGTCGGTGATCACGCCCGCTCCGCGGTCGACCTCTTCCTTGCCGGCCTCGAACTGGGGTTTGACCAGGGCGACGACGCGACCGCCGGCCCGCAGCAGGCGGGGGATCGGCGGGAGGATCAGCCGCAGGCTGATGAACGAGCAGTCGGCTACGGCGAGGTCGAAGGGCGGGGCGCCTCCGATCTGGTCCGGGGTGAGGCCGCGGGCGTTGGTCCGCTCCAGCACGACGACCCGCGGATCGTTGCGGAGCTTCCACGACAGTTGCCCGTGCCCCACGTCCACCGCGTGGACCGAGGCCGCGCCATGTTGCAGCAGGCAATCGGTGAAGCCCCCAGTGCTGGCGCCGAGGTCGAGGCATCGACGGCCCGAGACCTCCAGCCCGAAGTGCCGGAGGGCGTGCTCGAGCTTGTGCCCGCCCCGCGACACGTAGCGGTCGCCGCCGTCGAGCTCCAGTGCGTCGCCCTCGCGGACCCAGTCGCTGGCCTTGCGGGCCGGGTGCCCGTTGACCCGCACCTGTCCGGCCATGATGGACCGTTGGGCCTGCGAGCGCGACTCGCAGAGGCCCCGGTCCACGAGGGCTTGGTCGATCCGGATCCTCACGGTGGACGGATGGTGGGGTGGTTGCCGGACGGAGGCAAAGTCCGATGGAGCGGGTATCCCCTTCGGATCGCGAGGGGTCGATGGAACGCCCTTCAGTCGTCCGGATCGGCGGATCGGCCGCTCCGTCACCGCGCCGTTGTCGGGATTTCGCCTGGGATCCGTCAGCGCAAACTCCCAAATCCACGCATCAGGAACAGTGGCCGTTCTTCTCCACCCGATTGGATGGGGATCTCAACCCCCGTGCCAACCCGTCGATGTAGCGGACTTTAGTTCGCGGCCGATCCAGCTGGTCCCCCCTCTCTTCCTTGCCGGAGTGAGCCATGACAGGTCCCAAAACAATCTCTACCCGTGGTTCGCGCAAACTGCGGAGGGTTTGCCTTCCCGGCGGGGGTTGGATAGCATCCAAACATGTCTGAGATTGCCAGCTATGTCGCCCATGGGGCGTCGCAAGTCACTCCGTCCACGTTGGAGAAGGTGCTTCGCAGCCTGCCCATGTGGAAGGTCGAGTTCGCCCAGATCCACGCCCCGCATTTCCCGCACCTGGTCAACCAGCTGGAGTTCCTGGCCGACGTGGTCGAGGACGTGGCCGAGGGTGCCTACAAGGATCTCCCCTACGGCACGCTGGCTGCCGCCGTCTTTGCGATCACCTACGCCCACAAGAAGACCGACCTGATTCCCGACCACACCCCGATCATGGGGCATGCCGACGACTCGAGTGTCGCCCGCGCGGTGCTGATCCTCCACGAGAAGCCCCTCGCACGATACGCCGAGGTCATGGGGCTCGATTGGGAGACGATCACCAGCCGGCCTTGACTCGGTGTGCGCCCACATCCACGCGCAAGGAACAGTGGCCGTCCGTCGCCACCCTGTTGGATGGGGATCCCAAGAGCTTGATCGCGTGCTTGCGACTGTATCCCCAATAGCTCGCACACCTCGTCGATCATCCGCTTGCGCCCCTCGCGAGGCCTCGTCCCATGCACCGCTGCCGCAATCGCGGCAACATTTCCTTGGCTACCTTCCGGCTCATCGGCATCCCTTCTCTTGGCCGGTGTCACACTTTTTGAGTCAACGACCTCATCCTCCACCGCCAAGCCAATCACACAGGGTGTCAAACGTTTTGAGGCAACAGGGTGGTGTGCGACCGGGGTGTTGGTTTTCCCGTCGAGCACGCGTCGGTGGGCCCAAGGCTGACGCGTCCTGAACGGGGTGCCGTCTGCAGGATGGACCGGCACGTGGGGATTTCCGGGCATCATGAGGGTGGCTTGAACCTGGGCTGGATCATCGCGGTCACCGGCCGCGTTGGCCATCGCGCCCGGGTCTTGTCCTCCTCGCCGGCCGTTTCTTCAGGTGTCGGTGGAATCCGGGTGAGGTGCGCCAACGGGCAACCGTGAGGTCTGGCGCGCGCCGGTGATGAACCGGGGTCCTGAAATGACCCGGTCGCGAGTGGGTATCGTGTCTTTCGGTTGCTGATGCCGACTGGGATTCCCATCGGGAACTCGACCGATGAGGTTTTGGTGGCAACGACGGCCCTTGTCGATCCGCGGTTTCACCTCGGAAACCAAACTGATGATGGTGAAGGTGGTATCCCGAAACCGGATTTCGGCCGGAAACCGAGTCACTCGGTTCGGCATCCTAGGGTGAGCAGGACGTTGGCCCAGAGAGCCCGGTCGCCCGTCTGCACCGTCAGCACGTGGTCCGGTGACTCGACGTGACGGTAGAAATCCCATTTGAGGATGGGTTCGAGGGGTGTCTTGGAACCTGAGGCGGCGATCACCCGGCGGAACTCGTTCCAGACCGGGGGTTCCCCGAGCGCCGCGTAGGGATCGTCGGCGGGAATCCCCATCACCTGCACCTGGTCCACCGGGACCGCCGAGAGGATCGCCTCGAGCACCTGCGTCACGGTGACCACCCCGGGCGACAGGTTCAGGCAGACCAGTGAGGCCAAGGGCCCTTTCTTCGACGAGGCCGGGTAATTGCCGTCGGCGATCAGGATTCTCGAATGGTGTCCGGCGCGTCCGAGGATGGCGTTGATTTCCGGGTGGATCAGCGTGTGCTTGAGCATCGCGGCAGTGGGATTGGAGTTTTGGCGGCGGTCGATTCGTTGGCTCTATTCCGAACCATGCCGTCGGTTTACCCGTGGGCGCCGGCAGTCACCCTGCGAAATTGGCCCTGAAGCTCTCCAGGGTTTTTCGTGCGGCGGTCTCCGGGTCGGGCCATGGAAAGATTTCGCCCGAGACAAAACCCTCATAGCCCACCTCCATCAGCGTCTGGGCGATTGGCCGCACATCCGTGTGGCCATACCCGATGGCCCGCCGGTTCGAATCCGCGAAATGGACATGGCCCACGTGACGGCCCACCGAACGGATCGCCCCGGTCGGATCGGACTCCTCGATGTTCATGTGGAAGAGGTCAGCCAACAGTTTCACGTTACGCGTCTCCAGCGTCTCAAGGAAACCGACCGCGTCCGCCAGGGTGTTGAAGAGGTTGGTCTCATAGCGGTTCAACGGTTCGTAGAGCAGCGGAACCCCGTGGGCGTGGGCCCGTGGTCCCAACTGATTCAGCTCGCTCCGGAGCCAATCCAGAGCCTGCTCCCGGGTCACACCATCCCCATGTCTGCCCTGCATCGAACCGATGATCGCCGGCGCCCCGAACCCGCCGGCCAAGTCGATCACCGCGCCGATAAAGTCGCGTGCCGCCGCCCGCACCATTGGATCCGGATCGGTCAACCGGAGTCTTCTGGTCAACCATCCTGCCCCCGTGCCCATCGCCGCCAACCGGATTGGGGCCGATCTGAGCCAATCCCGAAGGAGATACCCGTCGATGTCATCTGCATGCGTTGGGAAAATCTCGACCCCATCAAATCCCAAAGCCGCTGCCGTCGAGATTCCGTCCTCCAACGGCCCGTGGAAGACAAAAGGTCCATTCCTGGACTCGGGCACCATCGAAACAGTGATCGCCGAAAGTATCCGCATCGCAGTCTCTTGGTGGGGGCTTTGGTCCGACTTGGTGGCCAGTCGCGTCCGGAAACAATTCAGGTCCATTCTTGTGTGGGGGTGCACGAAGAAGAAATGGTGCGCGCTGCAGGGTTCGAACCTGCGACCCCTTCCGTGTGAAGGAAGTGCTCTACCGCTGAGCTAAGCACGCGCTCCTGATTGTTGAAAAAGATGATGACAAAGACTAGCAGCCTCAAGAAAAAAATAGAGTGACAGGTTTAAAGTTGTTGACGAGGGAGCTCCGCTGATGGAGGGTTTCTCTCATGAGG
>VHCX01000042.1 GCA_016871615.1 Verrucomicrobiota bacterium | reverse complement strand
CTTCCGCTTGGCCGCCTCGTCCAAGAGCATCTGCCCGCCCACCGTCCGCGACACACAGTGGTACACCGCCCCCTCCACCTTGATCCGCCCCTTGCGCATGCCCCCACCCTGCCCACCCACCCACCCTCAGTCAACCAAATTGAACTACATTAAACCTGTCACCATATGTGTTTAGGCGGGAAAACCCCCGCAGCTTGCGCTGCGGGGGTAACCCCAGATGAGTCAACAAACCAGGTTACCCAGCCCGTTGCGGACATAGCCGGCAAGCGAATTCAATGCCAAGTGGTGAAAACCGAGGAGCGGCATTGAAAACTGGGATTCCCGGATGGGTGGAAAGGTGGGCTGTCGCGAGGGCGAGGGATCGGGGTTGGCCGTTCGGCGGGAAATCCACGCGCGGGAGGCGTGAAACCCACTCACCCCCACCTCCGTTCATTCGTAGCGGAGAGCCTGAATGGGCTCCAGACGCGCGGCCTTCACGGCAGGCAGGAATCCCGCCACCACCCCGACCGTGCCGCTGAAGGCAACGGCGACGACCTGGGCCTCCCAGGTGATGACCGGCGTGTTGCCGGTGGGGGCTAGGAAGGCGAGCACGTCGACAATGACCAACGAGGCGGCCAGACCGGCGACCGCTCCAATGAGGGAGAGCACCATGCTCTCGACGATGATCTGCAGGAACACATCCACCCCGGTCGCCCCGAGGGCCTTGCAGGTGCCGATCTCCCGGACCCGTTCATTGATGCTCGCCAGCATGATGTTCATGATCCCGATGCCCCCGACCAGAAGGCTGATGCCCGCGATGATGCCCCCGCTCAACCGGGCATTGCGGATCTGCTCGTTGATGCTCTGGACCTGGTTCTCCTGGGTCTGAAAGGTGAAATCCTCGATGCCGCGGTGGGTCACCAACAGTACGTTCTTGGCCTGCTGGAGCGCCAATTCCATCTGTTCCATGGACTTGACCTTGAGATCGATGTCGCTAAGGCGGGGATCCGGGATGCCATCAAGGTCGCCTGCCATCCTGAACCGGACCCACGCCGTGTTCAGGGGGATGTACAGGGAGTTGTTCTTACGCCAGAAGGCCCACCCGCCCTTGCGTCCCCACCCGCGCGACTTCTTCACCTCGGTCTTCCCCGCACCGGCACCGGCCTGCCGGCGGATGGCACGCGCCTTGAGGTCCTGTTCGCTGGCATAGTGGGAGAACATCCCGATGATCGTGAAGGGCTGCCCGTTGATCTGGATCGTCTCGCCGATCGGGATGATCTCGTGCCCCACGTCGTCGGGATCCCCGAACAGGGAGTCACGGATGCCCGTGCCGATGACGCAGACCGAATGGGCCTTCTCCTCGTCCAGCGCGTTGAAGAACCGCCCGTGTTCGACCGTGTGCAGGTTCATCTCGAGCACCTCCGGCCAGACCCCCACGCATTCCTCCGGACTGGCCCGCCGTTCTCCCCGTGAGACGATGGCATCTGGGACCGCCATCTCCGGCGAGACCACCTTGAGCAAGGGCGCCCCCTGCTTGAGCGCCACGACGTCGACGAGCGTGCGTCCCGGGGCCTGGTCGGCCAGGTGCTCCTGGTAGGCAGGCACCGCCTGGCGCTGCAACAGCACCTTGTCGGCGCCGCCCATGGCGATCATCGACTCGCGCATGCCGTTCTCCATGCCCTTGATGATCGCGCTCATGCCGACCAGCGAGGCGACCCCAAGCACCACGCCGAACAGGGTCAGCAGCGATCGGAACTTGTGGGCCCAGACCTCCTTCAGGCCGATCAGGATGGCATTGAGCAGGTTCATCAGTCGTACCGCAGGGACTGGATCACATCCATGCGTGCCGCCTTCACCGCCGGGAAGATCCCGGCCAGCAGACCCACGCCCACCGCAAACCCGAAGGCCAAGGCCATGGCACCTCCCGTGATGACGGGATCATTGCCCGTGGGGGCCACCCAGGTGATGCCGAGGACGACGAACCGGGAGAAGGCCAACCCCAGGAGACCGCCGACCACCGCGATGACGGTGCTCTCCACCAGGATCTGCACGAAGATGTCCAGACCGCCGGCACCCACCGCCTTGCGGATGCCGATCTCCCGGATCCGCTCCGAGATGCTCGCCAGCATGATGTTCATGATGCCGATGCCGCCGACGAAGAGGCTGATCCCCGCGATGAGGCCCCCGCTCATGCGGGCGTTCTTGACGAAACGGTCGATGTCCGCGCTCCAGTCCTCGAAGGTCCGGAAGGCGAAGTCCTCGATGCCCCGGTGGTTGACCATCATGATGTTGCGGATCCGTGAAAGCGTCTGCTCGATCCGCGAGAAGTCCCGCACCTTGAGCTCGATGTTGCTCAGGCGTGGCTCCGGGGGGGCGTTGGACAGGCCCGCCTGGAAGCGGTGCCACATCGTGTTGAGCGGCATGTAGACGGTGTTGTTCTTGATCCAGAAGGCGAAGGACCCTCCCCGCCCCTGCCCGCGCGACGGTCCCTGCGCCTTGGGCGGGGTCCTGCCCTCGGCCAAGAGCCTCTGGCGCTCGGCCTCGCGCTCCAGGCGCTGCTTCCGGTCCTGCTCACCCTCGTAGCGCTTGAACATGCCGATGATGGTGAAGGGCTGGCCATTGATGGTCATGGTGCGCCCCAAGGGGATCACCTCGGTGCCGGTCTCCTCGGGCCGACCGAACAGTTCGTCACGGATGCCGGTGCCGATGAGGCACACGGGCCTCGCCTCGGCGGCATCGATGTCGTTGAACATCCGCCCATGCTCCACCTCGTGCTCCATGATCCTCATCTTCTCGGGCAGGATCCCGCCGGTCATGAAGGTGCGGTGGAACCGTCCGTTGGCCTGGAGGGTCGGATCGACCTCGAGGCGCATTTCCGGCGCGATGATCTCGATCTCGGGAATCCCGGCCTTCAGGGCCTCGACGTCGGCGAGGGTCATTCCCCGGGCCATGTCGCGCAGGTGACGCTGCTCGACCGGCACCCGCTGGGCCTCCATGCGGACCTTCTCGAGCCCGCCAATGGCCAGCATCGCCTCCCGCTGGCCGTTCTCCATGCCCTGGACCATGGCGCTCATGGCCACCAGCGAGGAGACCCCCAGCACGATGCCGAGCATGGTCAGGGCGCTGCGGAACTTGTGGGCCCAGATCTCCTTGAGACCGACCACCACGGCGTTGCCGAGGCTGGTCTGGCCCACGGGCAGGTCCGGCATCGACGGCGGTTCCGGCAGGGTCATGCCGGAGATCGGGATCCTCGGGAGTTCCAGGCTCATGGCGCGGACGGGGGCAGGTCACCGCCACCGGACCGGTCGAGGCCGGCCAGCCTCGCGTCGACCTGATGGGCGATGCGGCCGTTGCGGATCTCGATCTGCCTCGGCGTGACCGCGGCGATCTCGGGGTTGTGGGTCACCAGGATCACCGTCCGTCCCTCGGCCGCGAGCCGGCGGAACAGCGAGAGGATGAGCTCGCCCGTGTGGGTGTCGAGGTTGCCGGTCGGCTCGTCGGCCAGGATGATCTTGGGGTTGTTCACCAGCGCCCGGGCGATGGCCACCCGCTGCTGCTGGCCGCCGGAGAGCTGGTTGGGCCGGTTCTTGAGTCGGTGCCCCAGTTCGACCATTTCGAGGGCCTTGCCGGCCCGCTCGCGACGCTCCCGGCCGCCGATCCCGGCGTAGATCATCGGCAGTTCGACATTCTGGAGCACGTTGAGCTTGGGCAGCAGGTTGAAGAACTGGAAGACGAAGCCGATCGTCCGGTTGCGGACCCGGGCCAATTCCCGGGCCGAGGCCCGGGCGATCTCGGTGCCGGCCAGCGTCACATTCCCCCGGGTCGGCGAGTCGAGGCAGCCGAGGATGTGCATCAACGTGGACTTGCCGCTGCCCGACGGGCCGATGATGGAGACGAATTCGCCCTGCTCGAGATCGAGAGAGACGTCGTCGAGGGCGCGAATCTCCTCCCCACCGAGATGGTAGATCTTGGAGACGTTGCGGAGCTCGAGCAGGGCCATGGCCGTGTCGATGTCAGCGGCGGGCATCCGCCGGCTTGGAGGCCACCTTGACGCCGTTGGTCGCGCCGGACGGCGCCAACTCCTTGGACCGGTCTTCCAGGGACACGACCTCTCCGGCCTGCAGGCCCGAGGTCACCTCGGCGAAGAAGTAGTCACTCACGCCGATCTTGACGGTCCGCCGCTCCCAAGCGTCGTCCTTGCGGACCCAGACATGGCGCTCGATTTCCCGCGTGGCCGGGTTGGTCTCCGTGAAGACGGCCGCCAGCGGCGCGGCAACCACGTTGTCGGCACTGGCGACCGGGATGGAGATGTTGGCACTCATCCCGGGCCGGATCTGCTGGCCGACGTCCTTGAGGAGGATGCGGGCGGCGAACCCGCGGATGTTGTTCTTGAGGGTGGACTGCGGGGCGATCCGCTCGACCTTGCCGATCACCTTGAGACCGGACACGGCCTCCACCGTCACCTCGACCTGCTGGTCGACATGCAGCCGGGTGACGTCGGCCTGGTTGATGTGCGCGTTGACGATGAGGTCGTTGAGGTTGGCGATGGTGAGCACCTCGGTGCCGGCGTTGAACCCACCCGACCCGGAGACGGCCTGCCCGACCGAGATGGGGCGGGTCAGGATGGTGGAGTCGAACGGCGCCATCACCTCGGTCTTGCGCAACCGTTCGATGATGAGGTCCAGAGATTTCTCGCGGAGGGCCAACTCGTTCTTGGCGAGGTCGAACTTGGTGCGGCTGTCCTCGAAGAGCTCCTGCGAGATGAGCTTGCCCTCGAAAAGCTGCCTCGCCCGCTGGTAGTCGCGCTCGGCCTGGCCCAGTTGGAGCCGGGACCGTTCGACGTTCTTCTCCTCCTGCTGGCGCTGGGTCTGCAGTTCGCGGTCGTCCAGCTTGAAGAGCAGTTGCCCGGCCTTGACCCGGTCGCCGACATCGACCGGCAGCACCTCGATCTTTCCGTTAACCTCCGGCCGCACGCTGACCTGCTCGGCCGGCGTGATGTCGCCGGCGGCGTTGATGGCGAACTTGATGTCGCGGGTCTCGATGACCGCGGTGTCGACCTTTGCGCCGGCCTGAGCCTCGGGAACCTTGTGCTGCCGTTGGGTGACATACCACCCCCCGGCCCCAAGGGCGCCCACCAGCAGGATCACGATCAATGTCTTCATCGACTCTTCTTCGGCTCGCCTTCGGATGTTATTTGGCTCTTCTTTGGCGATTGTCCGACTCCCGGATTCGCCCGCACGAGGATCATACGGACACGTACGATCCGCCAACGCAGTTTTCCGGGATTGTTGACCGGCGACGCCCGTGATTGGCTGCCCCAAAGACGTCTCCCATGTCGCCGGCATTCACCCTCGTTCTGACCCTCGGGCTCCTGGCATCGCGTTGGATCGCCCAAGGCGCGCTGTCCCTCCTGAACCGGCGTCACGTGCACGCCCATGCGGACCGCCCCCCGGAGGCGGTGAAGGACATCATGGATGAGGCGACCTACCGCAAGTCCGTCGAGTACACCTTGGCCAAGTCCCGACTCGGCCAGGTCGAGGAGGCGCTGGACCTCGCGGTCACGGTCGGCCTGTTGTGCGGCGGCTTGCTGCCGTGGAGCCACGGTCTCTGGAGCCGGACGGTCGGGACCGGCGCCTGGGCGCAGGCCGGCTGGCTGATGGCGGTGTCCTTCGCGATGAGCCTGCCGGGCCTGCCGTTGGACTGGTGGACCCAATTCCGGCTCGAGGAGCGTTTCGGCTTCAACCGGAGCAGCCTGAGAACCTGGCTGTCCGACCAGGCCAAGACCGTCGCGCTCGGGGCCTTCCTCGGGCTTCCGCTGCTGGCCGGCATCCTGCGCCTGACCGACTGGATCGGGAGCCGCTGGTGGCTCTGGGCCTGGGCGCTTCTGTGCCTGTTCCAGGGCGTGATGATGATCCTCGCGCCGATCCTCATCCTGCCCCTCTTCAACAGGTTCACGCCGTTGCCGGAGGGACCGCTGCGCGACCGCCTCCTGCGCCTGGGCGAGCGGACCGGGTTCTCGGCAAGGACCATCCAGGTCGCCGACGGAAGCCGCCGATCGGCGCATTCCAACGCCTACTTCACGGGCTTCGGCAGGTTCCGCAAGATCGTGCTGTACGACACGCTGGTGGCCCAGCTGGGCGAGGTTGAACTCGAGGCGGTCCTGGCCCACGAGATCGGCCACCACCGCTGCGGTCACGTGCCGAAGATGCTGGTGTGGTCCGCCGTCACGTCGCTGGCGGGTTTCGGCCTGCTCGGTTGGCTGGCGGGCGAACCGGCATTCCTCGGGGCCTTCGGGTTCGCCCCATCCTCCGGCCTTGCCCCGGTGCTGCTCCTGGCCGGCTTGATCGGCGGGGCGGCCACCTTCTGGCTGACGCCCCTGGCCACGCGACGGTCGCGCCGCCACGAGTTCGAAGCCGACGCCTACGCCCGAGATGCCATGGGCGGGTGCGACGCGCTCGTCGGGGCCCTGCGGAAGCTCCACGAGAAGAACCTCTCCAACCTCACTCCGCACCCCTGGTTCAGCGGATTCTTCTATTCGCACCCGACCCTCGTGGAACGCGAGGCGGCCCTTCGCGACACGGGCGCACCGCCACCGGCCGTCGCCCCGGCCTGACCGCGCCCAGGGACCTTTGCCCGCCCTCAGCGGTACATCCGGCCGGGAGCCAGCGGGAACGCATCCGGGATGTGACGGACCTCGCGGATGTCCGGACCGGAGAAGAGCACCTCGACGACATCGAATCGGAAGGCCACCTGGGGTCGGCCGAGCTCCGCGAGGTAGGCCAACGCCGTGTCGGAGATCATCCGCTGCTTGGTCCGCCCGACGGCCTGGGCCGGTCGAACCCAGCTCTCCGACGAGCGGGACTTGACCTCGACGAAGGCCAACACCTCGCCGTCCCGGGCGACCAGGTCTATCTCGCCGCGTCGGTGGCGGTAATTCGCGCAGAGGATGCGAAGGCCCGCCCGTTCGAGCTCGGCCCGGGCCGCCGCCTCGCCGCGCCGCCCCAGCTCGAGGTGGGCGTCGGGACGGCCCGGCTGGAACCAGCGGGGCCATTGGCTCATGGCGGGAACAGCCCGGGGTCGGCCCGCCTCAGGGGTGCGAAGCTTAGGCGGTGGATGGGACACGGCCCGAGGCGGCCGACGGCTTCCAGATGCTCAGGCGTCGGATAACCCTTGTGCGTGGCGAAGCCGTACCCCGGCCACTTCGACTCGGCTTCACGCATCACGCGATCACGGGTCACCTTGGCGAGCACCGAGGCGGCGGCGATCGAGTAGCTCAGGCTGTCCCCCTTCACGAGGGCGGTCTGCGGGCATCGCAGGCTCCGGACCGGTCGCCCGTCAACGAGGGCATGCTCGAGGTCGTCTCCCAAGCCGGCCAGGGCCGCATTCATCGCCCGATGGGTGGCCTGCAGGATGTCGATGGCGTCGATCACGTCCGCCTCCACCGAGGCGATGGAGAAGTGCACCCCCGACCCGGTGGTCAGTCCCTCGAAGAAGCGTTCCCGAAGCGGCGGGCTTAGCTGTTTGGAGTCATTGAGGCCCTCCCATCCGGTCGGCATGCCCTCCAGCACCCAGGACCGCGGGAGGACCACCGCGGCGGCGACCACCGGCCCGGCCAGCGGCCCCCTTCCCGCCTCGTCGACCCCGGCCAGCACACGGACCCCGGTCGCGAACACCGATCGCTCGTGGAAGAACCGATCCTGAACGGGTGGACGTGCCATCGGGCCCATGACACCCGTGATCGTCGCGTCCGTCAAAGGTGGCTTGAACCCCAGGCTTCGGGCGGCCTCCCAAGATCAGGGAGTGAGACCTGCCGGCCGCACCAACAAAACGGCCCGCCGGGTGTGGCGGGCCGTGGTAGGGTTGCGCCCATGGGCGCCGGGAAGGATCAGTACGTGGTTGTGCGCTCGTACAACCAGGTCGCGTCGAGGGTGTCCAGCGCAGGATTCGAACGGGGACGGAGACCGTAGGTGAGGATCGTCGGGGACCGCCACTTCTTGATCTCTGAATGGCCGTCGGCGAACGAAAGGCCCCCGGCACTGTTGTGGTAGGAGGCCGGATAGTCGACGAAGGAGCCCTTAGAGGCGTGCACGAACCAACCGTCGTTGATCGACGCCGGGTTCTCGTCGATGGTCACCCAGGTGTTGGCCGCACCGAGGATGAAGTCGCTCTGCTTGCGGTACGGGCGACCGGTGCCCCATTCCTGACCGCGGATTGGGTTCATGTAGCAGCTCATCGCCTGGCTGCGGACCTTCTGGACACCCCCGCCGGCGCCCCAAGGACCGCGGGTCGTCGCCCGGTCGGCCGGGCATTTGTAGACCCCCAGTGCCCCGACATAGCGATACAAGAGCGAGTCCATGATGAGGATGGTATTCGTCCAGCTGGGGGCCTCATGCATGGTGCCCATGCACCATTGATTGAGCGGGTAGTTTTTGGTTGGGCTGTGGGTGTTTACGAGGCCACCCAGACCGGAGGAGAGGCAGATTTCCTCGCGATTGTCGCCTGAGTACAAGGTCCACCCCAGCATGAGTTGCTTGCCGTTGTTCATGCACATGATGCCTTGGGCCTTGGTCTTGGCCTTGGCCAGCGCGGGCAGGAGCATGCCGGCGAGGATCGCAATGATGGCGATCACGACGAGCAGCTCGATCAGGGTGAAGGCTCCACGGGCGCGTCCCAAGGACGGGTGTGATGAACTTGATGCATTCTTCATGGGTAGGACGATCATGGTGCGAATGTGTCTCCGGACGGCCGATTTGGCAAGACAGGTCCGAGGACTTTCAAATCCCAGAAAGGGGTCCGACAAATTCCGCCGACAACCTTCGCCGGCGGCCGGAGACATCGACCGGTTGACCCTGAGGAAGACGCGATCCGAAAGTTCAGCCGCCGCCGCCGCCAGCCACCTTGCGGGGCTCTCCCCGGATCAGGGCCACGGCGTAATCGCGGTTCATGCGGGCGATGACGTCGAGGGAGATCTCCTTGGGACAGACCGCCTCGCAACTGCCGGTCACGGTGCAGGCACCAAACCCCTCGGCATCCATCTGTTCGACCATGGCCTTGACGCGCTTGTAACGCTCGGGCTGTCCCTGCGGCACGAGGCCCAGGTGGGAGACCTTGGCGGCGACGAAGAGCATGGCACTGGCGTTCTTGCACGCCGCGACGCAGGCCCCGCAGCCGATGCACTGGGCGGCATCCATCGCCAGGTCGGCGTTCTCCTTCGGCACGGGGATGCTGTTGGCGTCGGGGGCGCTGCCGGTGCGGACGCTGATGAAGCCGCCGGCCTGCTGGATACGGTCGAAGGCCTTGCGGTCGCAGATCAGGTCCTTGACGATGGGGAAGGCCCGGGCACGCCACGGCTCCACGACGATTTCGTCGCCGTCGCTGAAACTGCGCATGTAGGTCTGGCAGGTGGCCACGCCCTTGTGCGGACCGTGGGGCTTGCCGTCGATGACCAGTGAACAGGTACCGCAGATGCCCTCGCGGCAGTCGTGGGCGAAAGCGACGGGTTCCTCGAGCCGGTTGGCCAGGTCCTCGTTCACCACGTCGAGCATTTCCAGGAAGGACATGTTCGGATTGAGCGTCGGCGAGGTGTAGGTCTTGAACTCGCCCGGGGCGCTCGCATTCTTCTGGCGCCAGACTTTCAGGGTCACTTTCATGGCAGTGGGGAGGGGATTCTGCGGGTGTGGGTCACTTGTAGCTGCGGGTGGTCATCTTGACCTCTTCGTAGACGAGCGATTCCTGGTTGAGGACGGGGGCCTTGTCGGGGACGCCAGCATACTCCCAGGCCGCCACGAAGGCGAACTGGTCGTCCCGCCGCTTCACGTCGCCGGCGTTAACGACGCCCTGCTGCACCTCCGGATCGGCGGAGGTGTACTGGTACTCCTCGCGGAAATGCCCACCGCAGCTCTCCTCGCGCATCAGCGCGTCGCGGCACATCAGCTCGCCCAACTCGATGAAATCGGCCACGCGTCCGGCTTTCTCGAGGGACTGATTCAACCCGTCGGCCTCGCCGAGCACCCGCACCCCGGCCCGGAACTCCTCGCGCAGATCGCCGATGAGCTGGATGGCCTTCTGAAGGCCGGTCGCATTCCGGGCCATGCCGCAGTACTCCCACATGATCAGGCCGAGCTGCTTGTGGAAGCTGTTGGGAGTCCGCCTGCCGTTGCCGGAGGTCACCCGGCGGATGAACCCCTGGACCTCGGATTCGGCCTGTTGGAACTCGCCGCGGTCAGTGCCCGGCCGCAACCCAGGCTTCACCGTGGCGAGGTAGTTCGCGATTGTGCTGGGTAGCACGAAGTAGCCATCGGACAGGCCCTGCATCAGCGCGCTGGCCCCTAGGCGATTGGCCCCGTGGTCGGAAAAGTTGGCCTCGCCCAGCACGAAAAGACCGGGGATGTTGCTCATGAGGTTGTAGTCCACCCAGAGTCCGCCCATCGTGTAGTGGACCGCCGGGAAGATGCGCATCGGCGCCTTGTAGGCGTCCTCGTTGGTGATCTCATGGTACATCGCGAACAGGTTCCCGTAGCGTTCGCGGACCTTGCCCTCGCCCAACCGCCGGATGGAGTCGGCAAAGTCGAGGTAGACGCCCAGGCCGGTGTCCCCAATACCGCGCCCCTCATCGCAGACGTACTTGGCTGCTCGACTGGCGACGTCCCGGGGCGCGAGGTTCCCGAAGGCCGAATACATGCGCTCGAGGTAGTAGTCCCGGTCGTCCTCGGCGATGTCGACGGGGTTCTTCCTGCAGTCCTCCTTGCGCTTGGGAACCCAGATGCGGCCGTCGTTGCGCAGCGACTCGGACATCAGCGTGAGCTTGGACTGGTAGTCGCCGGACACCGGGATGCAGGTCGGGTGGATCTGCGTGTAGCAAGGGTTGGCCAGACAGGCGCCCCGCTTGTAGGCGCGCCAGATGGCCGTCGTGTTGGAACCCCGGGCGTAGGTCGAGAGGTTGTAGACGTTGCCATACCCGCCCGTCGCCAGGACGACCGCGTCGGCACAGTGCCGGGTGATCGCGCCGGTCTGGAGGTTGCGCACGATGATGCCCTTGGCATGGCCGTCGACGACCACCAGGTCGAGCATCTCGGAGTACGTGTGCGAGGTCACCCCGCCCGCCCCGATCATCTTGTTGAGGGCCGAGTAGGCCCCGAGCAGGAGCTGCTGGCCGGTCTGACCGCGGGCGTAGAACGTGCGCGAGACCTGGGCGCCGCCGAAGGAGCGGTTGTCGAGGAGCCCGCCGTACTCCCGCGCGAACGGGACCCCCTGGGCCGCACACTGGTCGACGATGTTCACCGACACCTCGGCCAGCCGGTGCACGTTGGCCTCGCGCGCCCGGTAGTCGCCGCCCTTGATGGTGTCGTAGAAGAGGCGGTGCACCGAGTCGCCGTCGTTCTGGTAGTTCTTGGCGGCGTTGATGCCCCCCTGCGCCGCCACCGAGTGGGCGCGCCGCGGGGAATCGTGGAAGACGAAGTTGTGAACCTCGTAGCCCAGCTCGGCCAGCGTTGCCGAGGCGCTGGAGCCGGCGAGGCCGGCGCCCACCACGATGACCTTGTACTTACGCTTGTTGGCCGGGTTGATCAGCTTGGAGCCGAACTTGTGTTTCTCCCACTTTCCGGACAGGGGGCCCGAGGGGATCTGCGAGTTGAGCGTGGCCATATCAGCGAAGAGTCTCCGTTGCGGTGATCGGGGCCTTCAGGGCATGCGCGACCGTCCCGCCCACCATCCCGGTCAGGATGGCCACGGGAATCGACGCATAGCCGAGGAAGACGACGAAACTGGCGACCTTGGCGAAGGCCGCGATGCGGGGCCACCAGACATGGTTCCGGAGTCCCAGCGACTGGAACAGCGAGGCCAGCCCGTGGCTGAGGTGGACGAACAGGAGCGCCTGGGCCAGCAGGTAGAACAGCGCGACCCAGCCTTTCCGGAAGCCGTGGATCATCATCGCATACACGTCCGGGACCTGGGTGCCGTCAGCCAGGAGCGCCGTCAGCGATCGGACATCGAGGCCTCCGTTGAGCGCGGGGAGCTGCGCGGTGAAGTGGAGCAGGTGGTAGACGACGAAGGCCAGAACGACGAGTCCGCTGACGAGCATGTACCGGGACTGCCAGCTCGACCCGTAGGCGCGGCCGCCGGAATACCCGACCGGGCGGGCGGCGCGGTTGGCGGCGCTGAGTCCGAGGGCCACCGCGACATGCAGGCCAACCATGGCGAGCAGTCCCAGACGGGCGCCCCAGAGCAACCCGGGCTTGGATTTCAGGAAGTGGGCGTAGGAGTTGATCAGCTCGGGCTTGCCGAAGATCTGGAGGTTCCCGAGCAGGTGCCCGACCACGAAACCGAAGAGTGCCAAGCCCGTGAGGGCCATCAGGTACTTCTTCCCCAGGGAGGAGCGCCAAACGCGTTGCAACAGGTTCATTGGAGCAGGGTCACCGTTGAGACTTGGAGGTTCGAGACTCTCCTTCAACCCAGATAATGACCTTGCCATCAAACCGTCAAACGTTCCGGCACGGTATAAGGAGGACTTCCGGCCTCGGTAAGAACCCGGTCGATGTCCGGACGACCCGATTCAGGGGGTCTGGCGGGGCCCACGACGGGCGATGGTCCCGAACGAAACCTTGGGGCCACCGGCCGGCGTTCAACGGGCCGTCACCCGGAGGAACCGGTCGGTCTCCGGAGCGGGCAGATCCCAGGTCAGGCGACCCGCGCCCCGATCGGAGATCGTACCGCCCGGGGCGATCTGCCAGGGACCCGAGAGGGTGTTCCGCGCCTCGAGGACCCACTCCCGCACCGCTCCCGACACGAGCGCGAAGTCGACGAGCAACCGGCCGGCAGGACCGCGTCGGATCCCCTCGACGACCACGGTGCCGGAGGCGGCCGCCGTGGGCGAGAAGTCCACCCCAAGGGGGGCCGAGAGCGGCAACGCGATGCCGCCGAACCGTGGACGCGCCCTGAGTTCATAGCGCCCCCCGGAAGCACCCCGGAAGACGAGCGGCTCGCCGGGGGCCAGCGTGGTCGTCGACGGCTCGGTGCCGACCTGGGCATCGAGGCAGAGCAGTTCGTCGACAAACCATCCGAAGGAGGCCTGGGTCTGGGTGTAGAACTGGGCTCCCAGGACCGGTTCGACGAAGAAGCGCAGACGGAGCGAGATCTCGCGACCGGCCCAGGGGGCCAGCGACGCCGCGCGCGCCACCCAGCCTCCCGAGGGCGTGACCGAGGTGCCGCGACCCCGCTCCTGAAGCACCGGGATCCAGTCGGTCCCGTTGGTCGAAACCTCCACCGAGGCGATCTGGTTGGTGGTCGTGTAGCCGATGAAGGACCTGAAGCGGACCTCGCCGCCCGGGCCCGGCCGAAGCACCGGACGGAAGCGCAGGACCTGGTCGAGGCCGTTGGTGTGGACCAGTTGGAACGATCGGCTGCCGGAGGCCGCGTTGCCGGTCTTCACGGGATCCCAGCCCGGCAGGCCGCTGAACTCGAGACGCCCCAGCCCGGACTCGCCCCCCTCGGCCGCGCCGAACGGGTCCCATCGCATTGAGAAACACTCATAGCCGCCGGCCCCGAGCACCTGATCGAGGCGGAAGACGTTGAGCCCGGTGGACGATCCGGCCGAAGGCCCCGACACCCGGGTGCCGCCATAGGGAAGCTGGCAGTCCTGCTTGACGTTCCTGCCGGCGAGCACGGTCACCGACCTGGAACCCACCTCCCGGTCGGCGGCGAGGAACCGCAGGGTCTGGGTTCCCTCCACCCCGGGGACGGCGTACCCGCCGGACCGGCCGGTGACGGCGAACCATCCCGAGGCGGCGTCCTCGACGCGGACGCCCGCCACGCCCTCGTCGACGTCGTAGAAGCCGTTGGTGTTGAAGTCGTAGTAGACGACCCCGGTCACCAGCGGCGGCAGGTCGACCCGGGAGGCGAAGTCGAGGGTCACCACCGTGGGCCCGACGGTGTTGGTCGTCGCCGGAGTGACGACCAGGTTGGTCACGGTCAGGTTCGTGACCACCAGGTTGGTCGAGACGAGGTTGGTGACCGTGACCTGGGTGACGACGAGGTTGGTGACCGGCGCAATCACCCGCGAACGGGTGCCATGGACCACCCCCACCCCGATCTCCCGGAAGGCTCCGTCGTGGTTGCTGATCCGGTGGCCGGGCGGTCGCTGCACGCCACCGTCGCCGAAGCCCCAGTCGACCTCGAAGCTGGCATGCCCGTGGAGCGGGGATTCCGCGTAGGCGTAGACGCTCTCGCCGCCGGCGTTCAGCGGATACCCCGTGCCGATCAACCGGGAGGCCGTGGTGTTGACCTGGACCCCGGTGACCGGGTCGTGCTGGTCGTGCTCCTGGATCGCGTTCGCCAGCATGTAGCGGCTGTGCAAACGGGCGACCTCGATCAGGCGGGGCTCGAAGGCCAGCGGAGGCTGCGGGGGGAACAGGGCGATCTCGTCGACGACGCGCTGGAGGTCCACGCCGAAGAATCGGTAGGCGGACTGAAGATCAGGGTCGGTCGAGATCGCCAGCAGATACCCCTCCTCCCAGGGAAAGGCGCGCGCGCGGTTGACGTACTCGAGGTACATCTGCTCCTCGGACGTGGGGTCTCCCATGGCCCACTCCTTCCAGACGGCGGGTGGAACGGATGCCTCCATCCGCTTGGCACGGGGCGCCTCGGCCAACCCGGGCGACAGGCGCACGGCCGGAGGCGCCGGCTGGGGTTCCCGGGCCAGGGCCACCCAACCGACCATGAGGCCCAAGAACAGCCCGATCGCCCGCCGGCCAAAGATCTTCATCGTCGGATTTTAGTTCCTGAGAACCGCGGGGGTCGAGCGCAAAGCCGGGGCGCCCGCCGGGCTCAGCGGCCGCTGCTGAAGACCCGGCGTCCTCCCACGAAGGTGGACGTGACGCGACCCCGCATGGGCCAACCGTGGAAGGGATTGTTCTGGCTGAGGCTGGCCGTGTCATGCCGGTCGCAGATCCAGACGGCGTCGGGATCGAAGACCGTGATGTCGGCCAGGGCGCCCGGAGACAGCGTGCCGCGCCCGCCGGAGAGCCCGAGGAAGCGGGCCGGATGGACCGTGAGTTTCGCGATCACCCCGGACAGCGGCAGGCGCCCGGTGTGGTGCAGTTGCATGAGCGACAGCGGCAACTCAAGCTCGAGGCCGACGATGCCGAAGGGCGCATCGTCGAACTCCACCTCCTTCTCCGAGTCGGTGTGCGGGGCGTGGTCGCTGGCGATGATCTCGAGGGTGCCGTCGACCAGGCCCTCGAGGATCGCCTCGCGGTCGGCCGCCGTCCGCAGCGGGGGGTTCATCTTGAAGTGCGTGTGGTAGGCGGGCCACGCCGGCAGCGGATGCCCGCCGAAGACCCGGCTCGCCAACTCGGCCCCGTCGCCCGCCCAGAATGCCTGGCTTCCGGCGATCGTCTCGTCGGTGAGCGTGAAGTGGTGCGGGCAGGCTTCCCCGGAGATGGGAACACCCCGGCGCTTGGCCTCGCGTATCAACCGGACGCTGCCGGCCGAGCTCATGTGCTGGCAATGCACGGGCGTGCCCGTCTGCTCGGCCAGGAGGATGTTTCGGGCCACGATGAGCTCCTCGCCGGCCGGGGGCCATCCCCGGAGGCCCAGGCGGAGGCTTTGGAGCCCCTCGTTCATGACCCCATTCATGACCATGCCGTAATCCTGGCAGTGGTCCATCACCGGCAGCCCGAACTGGCGGGCATACTCGAGGGCCCGGCGCATGAGGTCGTTGTTCTGGATGCAGTGGCCGTCGTCGGTCAGCGCCACCACGCCCGCCCGGGCGAGCGATCCGATCGAGGCCAGTTCCTCGCCCTGGATGCCCTTGCTCAGCGCGCCGGCGACCTCGACGCGGACGTCCACGGACCGGGCCTTCTCCTGGATGAGGGCCACGGTGCTGGCCGAGTCGATCGATGGCTGGGTGTTCGGCATGCAGACCACCGTGGTGAATCCCCCACGGGCGGCCGCCCGGGCGCCGCTGGCGATGGTCTCCTTGGCGGTCTGGCCGGGTTCCCGGAAGTGGACGTGGAGATCGACAAGTCCGGGGCAGACCACCTGGCCCGAGGCATCGATCCGCTCGGCCGACGGCGGGGCCTGGATCGACGGGGCCACCCGGTCGATCCGACCGTCGGTCACGAGCACATCGGCCACCGCATCGAAACCATTGGCAGGATCCACCACCCGGCCACCAGCTATCAGCAAGGAACGCATGTCGCGGGGGAGGCTATCGGCAAGGCCGCCGTTCGGCAACGACGCCGGCCCCGTCGGCGGCCCCCCGTCGGCGCGTCATCCCTCCTCGGAATCGTCGTCGTCGGTCTCGACCCCATGGCGGGCCATGGCCTCGCGCAGGCGGGTGCGGAACTCATACCGTCGGGCCGGCGTGATGACGAGCCACGGGAACACGCCCCGGCGACGCTCCACCACGAGCACCCGGTGGTTGTCGAAGAACCCGTTGCGCCAGTTCTCGGTCAGACGCCAGGGCGGGGTGTGGCGCGGCTTGCGGATGCGCAGGATCTCCTCGTAGGGCACACGGCGCACGGTGAACCTGCCGAAGACCACCCGAAGCGACGTCTTACCGATGACATAGTGCAACCGCGACCGGAACCAGTACCACGACCAGGCGCACGCGCCGACGGCCGAAAAGCCGATCAACACCCACTGGAAGGGCTTGAGGGTCATGGTCAACTCCTGCGGCCCATCCAAAGCAGGACCACCGGAACCACCAGACCGGCCACGAGGCAAAGGACCACCCATACCGTGCCCCGCACCGTGCGGAAGGCCAGGTAGACCCCCAGCGCCGTCGTGACGAGGACCGCCGCCGACATGGCCCCGACGATCCCCTGGAAGAGTTTCGGCGAGGAGGGCCGGCTGAACTCCCGATCCCCGGGATAGATCATGTCGGTGTGGACCACCCGCAGCTTCTGGAGAAGGGTCTCGGCATCGCCCGGAGTCTTGAGCCGCTCCGGCTCGAGGGTCTGGTACCAACCGGTGGCCACGAAGAAGACCAACAGCGGCGTGAAGAACACGCCCAGGAACAGGTGGAGCTTGCGGAGCAGTTTCATCGGGACCAGCGGGGTGCGTCGGGCCCTCCCCTCATTTCACGACCGGGATGCGCACCTTTTGTCCCGGGGCAAGACGCTCAGGCCGCAGCTTGGGGTTGGCCTCGAGCACATGTTTCAGGCGGACCTTGAGCCCATAGCCCTTGTTGTACTCGTTGATGATCTGCCCCAGGGACTGGCCGTCACGGACAACGTGGTCGTAGAACTCGTAGTCGGCGGGAAGCAGCGGTTTGGCCGGCTCGGCCTTGGGCTCCCCCTTGGGCTCGGATCTGGGCGCCGCCCCCCCCGTGCCGCCCCCTGCCACCGAACCCGTGCCGCCCCCGGGGCCCGGGTCGCCGGCGGGTTTTCTGCCCCTCGGCTTGGGGTCCTCGAAACTGGGTGGAGGCGGCGCCGGCAGGTCGGCCAGACGCTTGATCTGCTGCAGGACCTTCTCGTTGTCCTCCTGGCGGCGGCGGTCGAGTTCCTTCAACTGGTCGAGCACCTTGCGCAACTGCTCCTGGGTCACGGCATCCTTGCCGGCCGAGGCGGCCACCGAGCGCACGTCCCCGATCTGGGAGCGGAGTTCCGCGACCGTGGCCTCGAGCTTCTGGATGCGGGCCCGCAGGCGTTCCTCGGATTCCTCGGCCTGCTGGAAACGCGTCTGCAACTGGCGGATGTCCTCGGGCGTGATCTCCGCACGCAGGCGGGGACTGTTACCGCCGACCGCCAGCGTGATTCCCAGGGCAACGATTCGGATCAACCTCATGGGCACAGACCTTAGGTGCGCCCGGGAACCTCGCGCAAGGACGGCGAAGGACGGTGCCGCGACGCCCGGGGCCAAGGCGTCCTCCCACGGCGGGAAGCGCCCCGTCCGGACTTGCGGAGACGGGATCCCGACACCAACGTCTCCAGCGTCAACTGAACCTTCCCACTGTCGCATGATCTCCCGTCGTCACGCTCTCAAGTCCGCCGGCGCCCTGGCCCTGGCCATGGCATCGTCCCCGCTCCGCACCCTCGGCCAGGCCGCCTCCGGCCCGCACAAGCTGCCGCCGCTGGGCTACGCCTTCGATGCGCTCGAGCCCTACATCGACGCCAAGACCATGGAGATCCACCATGGCAAGCATCATCAGGCCTACGTCACCAAGCTCAACGAGGCCCTGGCCGACCATCCCGACCTTCAGAAGATGTCGGTGGAGGACCTGATGAAGAATCTCGGCACGCTGCCCGAGAAGGTCCGTCCCGCCGTACGCAACCATGGGGGCGGGCATTACAACCACTCGCTCTTCTGGCAGTGCCTCAAGAAGGACTCGGCCCCGCTCACCGAGGGCGGCCCGCTCATGAAGGCCTTCGGGGAGCTCTTCAGCAGCGAGGACGAGGCGAAGGAGGAGTTCCTTAAGCGCGCCATGGGCGTCTTCGGCAGCGGATGGCTCTGGGTGGTGGTCACCAAGGAGAAGGGGCTCAAGCTCGTCTCGACGGCCAACCAGGACAGCCCGCTGTCCAACGGCGAGTCCCCGCTCTTCGGCATCGACCTCTGGGAGCATGCCTACTACCTCAAGCACCAGAACCGCCGGGCCGACTACGTGCAGGCCATCTCCAAGGTGCTGAACTGGGAGTTCATCGAGGCCCGCTTCGAGAAGCTCACGGCCTAGACCATCAGCCCCAAGGCCGGTCCGCCAAGGCCGATGTGAACCAAACCTGATCGGTCGGCTCGGTCTAGAGGGGGACAAACCCAGACCAACCCGGACAAACCCCGCGGCCCTCGCGGAACGACGCCCGATTTCCCACCACGTCGCCGCTGGGGAACAACCGGAGCCCCCAACATCCCGCCGGCCCACGCCCCAGCGCGCGCCGGCGTTTCCATGTTCCGGGCCAGGCGGTCGGGCTACCCGGCGGAACCGCCCGACTCCACCAGCACCTTGAGCGACTGCCCGGTGGGGCGGGCGGCCAGCGCCACGGCATCGGCGGTCTGCTCCAGCGGGAAGCGGTGCGTGATCAGGGGACGCACGTCGAGACGCCGGGAGAACACCCAGCGGGCCACCTCCTTCTGCAGCGTGAAGTCCGACGAGTAGCTGCCCGCGAGCCCCTTCTCGTCGACGCAGACGACCCCGAGATCCACCGGAGCCGTTCTCCCCCGCAGGGTCTGGGCGAACAGCAGGGTGGTTCCCCCGCCCCGCAGGGCCGCCTGCGCCTGGGCCACGACCGCATCGGCCGGCACGCAGACCACGGCTGCATCCAGACCGCGTCCCCGGGTGAGCCGGCGGAGGGTGTCGACGAGGTTGGGGTCGGCTCCGTCGAGGGCCTTCCAGGCGCCCCAGCGCCGGGCCAGACGGCGGCGGGATCCGATGAGGTCGCTGGCCACCACGCGGAAACCCAATGCGGCGAGCATGCCGATGAACATCAATCCGATGGGGCCCGCGCCCGCCACCCAGACGGTGTCGCCCGCAAGCAGCGGCAGGGTGCGGATTCCCTTGAGCACCGTGTTGACCGGCTCCAGCAGCGCCCCCTCGTCGAGGCTGTTCTTCGCCGGGATCCTCACCATGCCCGGGAGGCAGAACTCCATGACCCGGACGTATTCGGCATAGCCGCCCCCGGCCGGCTCGAACCCCGCCGTGATGCCCGTCCGCTTGTAGGTCTCGCACTGCGCGAAGGCGCGGTGCCGGCAGAAATGACACTCCAGGCACGGCACGTGGTGATGCAGGCCCACCCGATCGCCCACCTCCCAGCCCCACACCCGGGCCCCGACCCGGACGATGGTGCCGGCCGTCTCGTGCCCGTAGATGCGCGGAGGCGGCTGGCTTCCCGTATGGATCTTCTTGATGTCCGTGGGGCAGACGCCGCAGGCGCCCACCCGCACGAGGACCTCCGAGGCCCGGATCCCGGGCACGGGGACCTCCTCCACGCGGAGGTCGTTCACGCCTCGGTAGACCACGGCCCGCATGGTCTTGGGAAGGACGGTTGCCATGGGAGGAACCTGTCGCAAAACCCGGCGGCGTGAAACCGGGGATTTGCCGGGATGCCCCCGAAACGAACCGGAAACGATCCCGAACCGCACCCGGGACTGGAGACACCCGGGCCGGGCGGGTAGCCTCCTGCCGCATGAGGCCCTCCGACGCGCATCCGCAGACGCTCGACCACGTCCACGCCGAGATCTGGCAGCGGCTGGCCGGGGCCACCGCCGACCCGGCGCATTCCTGGCGCACGCCGACCCTCGCGACGGCCGGGCCCAATCATCCGGATGCACGGGTGGTGATCCTGCGCGAGGTGGATCCGCACGAGCGGACCCTCGTCTGCTTCTCCGACAGCCGGGCGCACAAGGTGGCCGGCGTGCGCATCCAACCGGTCGCGACCTGGTGCTTCTACGACCCGGTGCAACGCCTCCAGCTTCGGGCCCGCGGGGAGACCCGTGCCCATGTGAACACGGCCTTCACCCGGACCTTCTGGGAGCGGCTGCCGCACAGCAGCCGCCGCCTGTACGCCACGGTCCCCCGCCCCGGCGATCGCGTGCTGGCCCCCTGGGAAATCGCCTTCGGCGACCATCCGGTGGAGCAGTTCGCCGTCCTGGTCACGACCGTCCATGAGCTGGACTGGCTGCGTCTCGGGGCCGAGGCCCACGAGCGGGCGCGTTTCCGGTGGGATGACGACTCGTGGGAGGCCCATTGGGCCTGTCCCTGAAACCCCCGTGCCCCCCGCTGAACCCCGGAACCGCTGACCCCGTCCCAGCCCCCAACCGAGTCCTCCGCCCGGCCCGGCCCGACCGATCCGATCCGATCCCACCCAAGTCTCCCCACGTGCATTATCTCGCCCACGTCCACGGTGACGCCAAGGGACCCTTCACGGTCCGCAGCCGCACCACCTGGGAAATCGTCCGCCGCGTCTCCGGCTACCTCCGTCCGTACCCGTTGCTGGCCTCCGGCACCATCCTCTGCGCGGTGCTCGGCCAGATGGCCGCCTTCGCCTATCCCAAGCTGACCCGCTTCGTGCTCGACGACGTGATCGCTCCCGGGCGACGCGACCTGCTCGGCGGGGCGATCCTCGGGCTGCTGGGCGCCTTCGCCCTGCGGGATGCCCTGAATTCGTGGCGTATCCGACTCAACAACCGCTTCGAACAGAACGTCATCTTCGACATCCGCCGGCAGGTCTACGGCCGGCTGCAGCAACTGCCCCCGGCCTGGTTCGACCACCGGGCCACTGGCGATCTCATGACGCGGGTCATCGAGGACGTGGGCGCGATGGAGCGCCTCCTGATCGACGGCACCGAACAGGGCGTGGTGGCGGTGCTCGGGGTGGTCGGGGTGGCCATCCTGCTCTTCCTGAACGACCCGTTCCTGGCGGGCATCGCGCTGGTCCCGGTGCCCCTGCTGGTGGCCGGGGGCGTGTGGTACACGCGGACCGCCGCGTCGAGGTACCGCGCGCGATCCCGGGCCAGCAGCGCCATGAACGCGCTGCTCATGGACAACCTGCAGGGCATCCGGCAGATCAAGCTCTTCGGACGAGAAGCCCACGAGGAGGCGCGCTTCGCCGAGCGGGCCGACGCGCTGCGCGAGGGAGCCCTGACGGTGATGAAGGCCTGGGCGGGCTACAACCCGGCCATGCAGTTCGCCTCAGCCCTCGGCACGGTCCTGGTGCTTTGGCTGGGCGGCCGCAAGGTGCTCGACGGCTCGATGAGCCCGGGGGCGCTGGTGGAGTTCCTGCTGTTCCTGGGGATGTTCTACGCGCCGCTGAACGTCCTCCATCAACTAAACCAGATGTCCCAGTCGGCGCGGGCGGCCGGCGAGCGCATCTTCGACATCCTCGACGCCCCGCCAGAACCCCCCGGCGACGGGCCGACCGAAGCCCCCGCCGGGATCTCCGCGCCCCACCGCTTCCGGGGTGACGTGGCCTTCGAGGGCGTCGCGGCCGCCTACGAGGGCCGGGCCGAGGCACTGACGGACATCACTCTGGACGTCCAGGCCGGACAGACCATCGCCCTGGTCGGTCCCACCGGCGCGGGCAAGTCCACGCTGGTGAATCTGCTGCCCCGGTTCTACCCGGTGGCCGCAGGGAAGATCACGATCGACGGGCAGCCGCTGGATTCCATCCCGCTGGGTCGCCTGCGTTCCCAGATCGCCGTCGTGAGCCAGGAGCCCTTCCTCTTCAACGGCACCATCCGGGAGAACATCCTCTATGGCCGCCTCGACGCCACCGAGGCCGGGATGGTCGCGGCGGCCGAGACGGCCAACGCGGCGGAGTTCATCAGGCGTCTGCCTGAGGGCTTCGACACCCGGGTCGGCGAGCGGGGCATCCGGCTGAGCGTCGGCGAAAAGCAACGCATCAGCATCGCACGCGCGCTGCTCAAGGACGCCCCGATCCTCATCCTCGACGAGGCCACCGCCAGCGTGGACACGGCCACCGAACGCCTCATCCAGGAGGCGCTCAAGCGTCTGATGAGCCACCGGACCAGCTTCGTGATCGCCCATCGTCTGGGGACGATCCGCGATGCCGACCTGATCGTCGTGCTCAAGGACGGCCGCATCGTGGAGCGCGGCACCCACTCGGAACTCCTGGGCGCCGAGGGGCTTTACGCCCGGCTGCACCGGGCCCAGGAGGCCACGGCAGCCCTCCAGTAGCCGTCGTCCGGCAGCGGCCCTTTCCCGACCACCCCACCCACCTTCCCCACCCCATGGACGCCCTCATCGCCCAACTCGACCGCCACCTGCGCAAGCGCCCCGTGCTGGGCCGCGACGTGTACCTCGCCAAAACCGCCGTGGTCGTCGGTGACGTGACCCTCGGTGACGAGTCCAGCGTCTGGTACGGGGCCGTGCTGCGCGGGGACATCAACCGGATCGTCGTGGGCCGCGGAACCAACATCCAGGACAACGCCGTGCTGCACCTCGCCGACGAGCTGCCGTGCCTCCTCGGAGACCATGTGACCGTCGGTCATTCGGCCAACGTGCACGCCTGCACCGTCGGCGACCGTTGCCTGGTCGGCATGGGGGCCACCATCCTCGACGGCGCGGTGATCGGCGAGGAGTGCCTCATCGGGGCCCATGCGCTGGTCACCCCGGGCTCTCGGATACCGGCCGGCTCGATGGTGCTCGGGTCGCCGGCCAAGGTGGTCCGCCCGCTCACCCTCGAGGAACGCTCCCGCCTGAAGCACTGGGCCGACAAGTACGTGGTCAACGGCGCCTTCTGCCTCCGCCACGGCCTGCACGTCGGCCAACCGCTTTGAACCCTCGCCGCCGGCGGTCCGCCGCGTTCAGCCGGCGTTCTCCAGCGGCAGGGCGCTGATCTCGAGCATCCGCTCGATGGGCTTGTGGGCGCGCTCGATGATCCCGGGCGGCAACTCCACCTGAGGCTCGAGGGTGGTCATGCAGTCCCGGAGTTTCTCGAGGGTGTTCATCTTCATGAAGCGGCACTCGTTGCAGGCGCACCGCTCGGTCGGCGCCGGGATGAAGTTCTTGTCGGGGCACTCCTTGCGCAGGCGGTGCAACATGCCCGCCTCGGTGGCGATGATGATGTCCTTGGCGGCCGTCCTGCGGCACCACGCCACCATCTTCTCGGTCGAGCAGACCTCGTCGGCCAGCATCCGCACCGATCGGGTGCACTCCGGATGGGCCACGACCGGGGCGCCCGGGAACTGCTGGCGGATCCGCGTGATGGCCTGGTGGGTCCACTCGACGTGGACGTAGCAATTGCCCTTCCACAGGGTCATGGGCCGCCCCGTCTGCTCCATCACCCAGGCCCCGAGGTTTTCATCGGGAACGAAGAGCAACGGACGATCCTTCGGCGCGTGCTGGACGATCCTGACCGCATTGCCGCTGGTCACGATGCAGTCGCTCAGGGCCTTCACCTCGGCCGAGCAGTTGATGTAAGCGATCGTGTAGAAATCGGGATTCGTGGCCTGCAATGCCCGCAATTTGTCGGCCGGGCAGCTCTCCTCCAGCGAGCAGCCCGCAGCGCGGTCCGGCAGGATGACCCGCTTGCCCGGGTTGAGGATCTTGGCCGTCTCGGCCATGAAGTGCACCCCGCAGAAGACGATCACATCGGCCGAGGTCCTGGCCGCCTGCTGGGACAGCCCCAGCGAATCACCGACGAAATCGGCCACATCCTGGATCTCCGGCACCTGGTAGTTGTGGGCGAGGATCACCGCGTTGTGGCGCCGCTTGAGCTCAAGGATCTCCCGGGACAGGGCATCGACCTGCGCCGGTGGCACAGGCCTGCGGACGGTGGCGATCACCGGATCGGACGCATGGACCATGCAGGTAGGCTAGGCCGGAACGGTTCGATTGGAAAGAACGGGGCGGCTCCCACGGCGTCCCGTCGCCGGGACGGCGACGGCCGCGGCAAGGTGGCCCGGAGGTGGCTCGGAGGTTGACTCGGGCCCGCGAACACCGCGGAGTCGGCGGCGGGCGGCATGAACTCCATCGATCCAGGGTCCGCGGCGACAACACCTCCCGGGGGGCGGGGGCTTCGGCTGGGGCTCTACGGCGGCTCCTTCGACCCGCTGCACCTGGGCCACCTCCTCGTGGCCCAGGCGGCGCTGGAGGAATTGCCGCTCGACCGGTTGTTCTTCATCCCTGCGGCCCAGTCGCCCTTCAAACCCGGGTCCCGGCCGGCCCCCGACGCGGCCCGGTTGCGCATGCTGCGACGGTCGCTGGCGGGACAATCCCGCGTCCAGGTCGATTGCCGGGAACTGGGCCGGGGCGGGGTCAGCTACTCGATCGACACCGTCCGCGACTACCGCGCGCGATGGCCCGAGGCCGGCCTCTTCTGGCTGATCGGGGCCGATCATGTCCCCACGCTGCCCCAATGGCGGGAGGCGCCCGCCCTCGCCTCGGAGGTGACCTTCGTGGTGATTCCCCGCCCGGGCCAACCGGAGGCTTCCCTGCCCCCGCCGTGGCGCCTGCGCCACCTGAAGGGCTGGCCGCTGGGGGTCTCGTCCTCCGGCATCCGGGAACGGATCCGCCGGGGCCTCGCCTACGCCCACCTGGTCCCCGGCGGCGCGGCCGAGGTCATCGCTTCCGAGGGGCTTTACGGCGGGCCCGCCTGAGAGACTTCGCCCGTGGCCGCAGGCACCGGCCCGGCCGGCCCACCCCCGGCGGCGGGCACATCCGCGGAGGCCGCCGCGACCAGCGCGTTGATGCCGCTGGCGGCGTAGCCGGCCCCGAAGCCGTTGTCGATGTTCACCACCGTGAGGCCGCTGGCGCAGGAGTTGAGCATGCCCAGGAGGGCGGTGAGGCCCCCGAAGTGCGAGCCGTAGCCCACGCTGGTGGGCACGCCGATCAGGGGCTTGCCGATAAGCCCTCCCACCACGCTGGGCAGGGCGGCCTCCATGCCGGCCACCACGATGACGACATTGGCCGACTGGAGATCGGGCAACCGTCGCAGCAGGCGGTGCAGCCCGGCCACGCCGACGTCATAGACCCGCCGCACCGTGTTGCCCATGAACTCCGCCGTCACCACCGCCTCCTCGGCCACCGGGAGGTCGGTGGTCCCGGCCGCGACCACGGCGATGACCCCCGGACGCCTTGGCAGCGGGGACTTCTCCAGCGTGAGGCACCGGGCGGTCTCGTGGTGGATGGCCTCCGGGAAGCGCTTTTGCAACGCGCTGGCATGATCCCGTGTCACCCGGGTCGTCAACACCCGTCCATCGGCCGCAAGGATCTCGGCGGCGATCGCCACGACCTGCTCCGGGGTCTTGCCCGCGCCGAAGATGACCTCTGGGAATCCCTTGCGCAGGGCCCGGTGCTGGTCGACGGCGGCGAAGCCCAGGTCGACCACCGGGGCGGCCTGGAAGGCATGCAGCACCTGATTGGCAGGCACCTGACCTTGGCGGAACCGTTCGAGCAGCGTGAGGGCGTCTGGGGGGGTCATGGGGTGGTTCAGGGAAGGGGTGCAGGCAGCGGATCGGCCGCTTCCCGGAGGCGGCGACGCGCCTCGGCGACGATCCCGGCATTGGCGGGGGCGAGGTCGCGGGTGGCCGACGGGTCGGCCTCGAGGTCGTACACCGCGAGGGAGCCGCCGGCCGGGGTCTCGACGGCCTTCCATCGATCCCAGTGCACCGCACGGACCGGGGGAACCTCGGCGGTCTCCCAATAGAGCCCCCCGGCACGCGGCGGGGGAGCCTTGGGAGCCACGCCCGGTGCGTTGGTGCCCGGCAGCATCCCGAAGCCGAGGGACACGCCATCCAGCGACCGGGGTCCGGGAATCCCGGCCAACTCGACCACCGTGGGCAGGACATCCCAGAGCGCCACCGGCCGATCCTGGGTCCCTGCGGGCACGATCCGGCCCGGCCAACTGAAGAGCAGCGGGACCCGGAGCCGCGACTCGGCCAAGGGGTCCGACGACCGACCGGCTGCCCCCGTGCCGGCCACGATCAGGATCGTCTCCCGGCGGACCCGGCTCTGCTCCAACTCCCTCACCACCGCCCCGACCAGACGGTCCCAGACCGCGAGGTGGCCGGACCGGATCCCGGGATCGTCCGATCCCCCGGGCAGCGGGTGGGACACGTACAGCAGGAAGGGGTGGTCCTCATGCACCTGGATGTAGTTGGTGGCGAACCGGGCGAACCAGTCGGGCGCGTAGTTGGCCAACTGGCCGCGGGTGTCGATGAGGTTGTCGAAGACCTCGCCATTGCGCCAAAAGGCCTTGGGATGGAGTTCGCGTGCCTCGCGGGCATCGAGGAACCCGAACCAATCGGAGAAGCCCTGACGCAGGGGGTGACCCGGGGTCCGGTTGCCGCCGAGGTCCCAGACCCCGACGGCGGCGGTGCGATGCCCGGCGGCCCGGAAAACCTCGGCGACCGTCACGTCCTCATTGGCGAGGCTGGAAACGTTGGTGCCGCGAAGGCGCCCATGCCCGGAGTGATGTCCGGTGAGCAGCGCCTCCCGGCTGACCCGTGCCGAGGGAGCCCCGGCGTAGGCGCGGGTCCATCGTACCCCCTCGGCGGCGAGACGCTCGACGTTGGGAGAGGCTCCGTTGGTGGCGAGGTCCGACGCGACCCACCCCTCGGCGACGAGGATCACGACATTGGGCAATGGGGAGCGCCGGTGGAGATTGCCCGGCGGTCGGGTGGCCGGTGGTTGGCCGGCGGTCACCCCTCGGGCCACGGGGACCTGGGGTGGCGGTGTCTGGGCCGACACCCTCCCGACGGATGACCACACTCCGCCCGACCCGACGAACCCGGCAACGAGGCACGACATCAGAAGACCGACGGCACGGAGCCTCGGTCGGCGGGTGACGGAACCCGGGCTCCCCGGAAGGCCCGCCGGGATCGGGATCGGCCCCGGGGACGAAGGCTCGACGCGGTGGGCAGGGCTATTCCTTGCCATGGTGTCGGACCAGGTAGTTGACGAGAGCGGGCACGTCGTTGGTGGGGATGGGGGCGCCGTACCTCGCCCGCATCTTCTCGACGCTGGCCGCCCAACCGGCCCGGCCGAGGCGGGGCTGCGTGGAGATGTAGTCGTAGGAATGGCAGAGGGCGCAGTGACGGCGCACCGGGCCGGCGGCCTCGTCCGCCGGCGGGGTCGGTTCCCCCGGCGGCATCACCCAGGGATCCTCACGGTGCGGATTGGGCCGGGACGCCGGCGCCATCGACGGCGTGGCCGCAGGCCCCGAGGTCGCCAGCAACGTCAGCACACCGGCGGCGAACGGCACGGCGGCGAACAGGATCGTCCGCCGGGACGGACGCCAGGGGTTCCGGGGGGAGGTCATAGGCTCAGGACGGTGCGTTCCACGACATTGCGCATGTAGCCGGCCGGGTTCCACAAGGGGTCCAAGGGCTGGCTCTGGCCCAACCGGTTCGTTGCCCGAACCAACACCTCGGCCGTTCCCGAAGAGGGGGGCCGCCACGCCAGGCTCCACTCGCGGAAGGCGTAGCGACCGGGATCCGGCCCCAGTTCGGCGGTCGTCCAATTCCGGCCACCATCGGTGGACACGGTCACATCCCGGATGCCGGAGCCCCCGTCGAAGGCGATCCCGCGCAGGGTGAGCCCCTGCCCCGCCGGCGGGAGGCGCTCGCCATCGAGATGACTGGTGAGGAAGGACCGGACATTGAACCGTTCGATCGGCACGGTGCGTTTCGGCGTGGTACCCGGCGCCACGTGGGCACACGGATCGTCGGGGATCCGGTAGGCCGGGTTCATCCAGAATCCGGCGAACGTGGCATCCACGACCTGGATCGAATGGAGGTGCTTGACCCAATAGGTGCCGAAGTGACCGGGCACCACCAGACGCAAGGGATAGCCGTTGAGCCAGGGCAACGGCTCGCCGTTCATCTCCCAAGCCAGCAGCACGTCCGGATCGAGCGCCTGATCGACCTCCAGGGCCTTCACGAAATCCGGGACGCCGGCCACGAGCGGACGATCGAGGCCATCGAAGAGCACCTGCTTGGACTGCGGCAGCAGATGGGCGGCCTTGAGCACGTCGGCAAGGCGGACTCCCCGCCATCGGGCGCACCCCATGTTGCCGTTGCCGGATTGGCCGCCCGGGACCCTCGGCTGGAAGAACCCTCGGCTGTTGCCGGAGCACTGGTTCACGGCGACGACCTCGACCGGCTCGAAGCGGCGTTGCAGTTCCGCGAGGCTCCAGGTCTGCGGAGCCTGGACGCTGCCCCGCACCTGCAACCGGAAGGTCTCCGGATCCAGGATCGACTTCGGCGGCGGCGAACCGGCCAGATGGTATCGGACGAAGAAGGCGTCGTTCGGGGTCAGCAGGCCCTCACGGAAGACCGAGAACGGAGTCTCCAACTGCGGGGGCCTGGCGGTGTGCCGGATCAGCGGACGCTTCTGGGGATACCGGACCAGCGGACGCTCCCCGTTCTCGAAGGGCAGGCGGACCGTGTCGAGGGTCCCGCCCGCGGTCTCCGCCCGGACCCCGCCACCGAAGGCGGCCCAACCGGCCATCCCGGTCGCGGCGGCCGTGAGGAACCGCCGGCGATCCAACCCCTGCAAGTCTTCCCCCCGGATCATGGGCTGAAGCTACCGCGGAGGCCCGATGGGGGAAAGTTCCGAAACCAATGGCCGGACCTTTGGTCTTGCAGCCCCGTCGTGGCCCGAACGCCCCGGGCCCCGGGCCGGCTCAGGACTCAGGGCGATGGGGACCCGCCGGCGTCGTGCCCGACCCACCGAGGTCACTCGTCCCGGGCCCGGATCTTGGTGTTGACCGTGCGCAATCTCAGGCAAAGGCTCCGGATGAGGACCTTCAACCAATCGGGCAGGCCTTCCAAGGTCTTGGCGAACACAGGCCCCGAGATCTTCACCACGGTGGTGTCGCACAGCGCCTGGGCGGATGCGGAGCGAAGGCCCTCGTCGAGGAAACTCAACTCCCCGACGATCTGGTTCTCATCGAGGACCTCGAGATCGACCTTCCGGCCGCCCTCCGTGCGGGAGATGCGCAAGCTGCCGCGGCGGATCAGGTACATCGCCCCGGGCACATGGCCTTCCCGGAACAGGTGGTCCCCCCGGGGGATCATCAAGGATTGGCCCGCGCCGGACGCCGGGCTGCCCCCCGAGGGGGTGCGGTTGTCTGTTTGGGAGGACGGATCGCCGTGGTTCTTGGATTCAAGGTTGCTGGTGGGTCCCGCAAGAGCGGTTCGGCCCGAGGGGACCCGGGTCATCGTTGCCCGGTCGGCCCCACGAGAATGCCACGGAAAGCGTCGTCCACGAAACGGTCCTTGTCAGTAAACGCTGTCGGTGTGACAGGACCGCAAAAACTGCTCCAAGGGATGTGAGAGTTTCAGGCGCTGGTTGATGGTGGTTGGTTCGCTGCGGAAAGTCCATCCCCGGTGGAGGGAGGGCAGAGCCCGACCGGAGCCGGGGATGGACTTTGAGTCTTGGCGAAGACCGCCGG
>VHCX01000041.1 GCA_016871615.1 Verrucomicrobiota bacterium | reverse complement strand
CACAGATATAGGCTCGTTCGCGTTCAACCAAAGGATGGTCACCCGCAGGGACAGGCTCGTGCATCAGTCGGGTCGAGACAGGCCCAAGGCGGAACGTTCGGCGGGGACAGGCCCGGGACAGAACGAATGGAACGGGCAGCGTGGGGACACTGGGGACACTGGGGACAGGCTGTGGGCACAGGCTCAGCGGATGGTGGAGAGCGTGATGCGGGACGCGCCCGACACGGGACGCGGGATTTCGACCGAGAGGTCCAAAAAATAGGGGCACCCGCAAGGAAGCGAGGTGCCCGGCCGGGGAAACCCCGGAGGGTCCACCGATGAAAAAGGCCACCGTGGTTTCCCAAGGTGGCCTTGAACACTCAAACCAAAATTACTTGCGACGGCGCCAGAGCAGCGCAGCGGCACCGAGGGTGCCCAGAGCGATCGTGGTCGGCTCGGGGATCACAGGGCCACCAGAAGCGACGAGGCTGAAGGACGCCATGTTCTCCAGACCGCCGGGGATCGCGAGGGGATCGGTCGGGATCGTGTAGGTGAACGGAGCGGAGATGCCCGTACCAGGGGCGCCGGCAACCGCCTGAGCGGCACCAACCCCGGCGATCGAGGAATCCCAAACGGCGACGCGCAGCGTCACCGTGCTGCCGGGGCCGAACCCGGTCAGGGTGCCGATGTTGCCAGGGCCACCCGCACCCGACGGATTCCACGTGCCAGGGAAGGTCGTGGTCGAGGCGCGGAACGGAGCCGGGGCGAAGGACAGGCCGGCTGACGGGATGGCCGCCGCGTTGGCACCGTACCAGACCTGAGCCACGAAGCTTGTGCCGGTAAGGGCCTTGCCGGAGGCGTCATTGACCAGGGCGAGACCCCGGTTGTTCAGGTTGATCTGTCCCTGACCGAAGGCCGACACAGCAAACGCCGAGGCGGCAACGAGGTAAGCGAACTTGTTCATGGTGTTGACTGTTAGGACTGATTAGTTGACGGAGAAATTCCGGGTGTAGGTGCGCGCAGCGCCCTGGACGAAGAAGCCTTCGCCCACCTTCAAGGTCGGGGCGGAGGGCTCCCAGGCGCCGTCGACGAACGACTTGGCGGAGAAGCCGGAGCCGGTCCACTGGAACACGTTGTCACCCTCCTTGGCCGGGAAGCCACCAGCGGCGGCATCGGTCAGGCTGCCGGCGAGCGGCAGGGGTACGGAGACCAGGTTGTAGCCCTGGGCGATGTTCACGCTGTTGCTCAGGCTGACCTCACCGATCAGGGTGATGGTGGTGGCGGCGGTCACGTTCACAAAGAAACCCTCGCCCGGGGAAAGCTTCATGGCGGCATCATCCCAAGCGCCGTCGACGAAGGAGTTCGCGACGTACTTGCCACCGGTGAACTTGTAAACCGTGGTGCCCTCGGGGGCATTCAGGACTGTGCCGATGGAGTTGTTGCCGTTGTTGAGCTGGTTGCCGATCAGGTTGAAACCCTTGGTGAGGCTCAGGCGGACGTAGCCGACGATGTTCTGGCTGGTCACCTGGGCGGACCCGGAGACAGCACCGACAGCCGCGACGACGGCGGCCAAGAGGAGCGATTTGGTGTTCATTGTGGTTTGATTGATTCCGTGTGTGAAGACGTTGTGTCAGGCCTGCAAGGGAGCGTCAACGGATTTTTCAAAAAAAAATCAGGAACCCCTTTCGGCCGCCGTGACCGTGTTGGCCAGGAGCATGGCGATGGTCATCGGGCCGACCCCTCCAGGATTGGGCGTGATCCAACGGCATTTGGGCTGCACCTCCGCGAAGGCCACGTCACCGACCAGGCGCGTGCCCGTGCGGCGGGTGGCGTCGGGCACGCGGTTGACGCCGACGTCGATGACCACGGCTCCGTCGCGCACCATGTCGGCCTTGAGGAATTCGGGCACGCCCATCGCCGCGATGATCACGTCGGCACGCCGGCAGTGCGCGGCGATGTCGCGCGTGGCGCTGTGGCATAAGGTCACGGTGCAGTTGGCCGTGGGGGACTTCTGGACCAGGATCGACGCCATCGGCTTGCCGACGATGTTCCCACGGCCCAGCACGACCACCTCGGCGCCGGGAAGCCTCACGCCGGTGCGCACCAGCAGTTCATGTACGCCGGCCGGGGTGCACGGCAGGAATCCCCCGCCGTCGCCCAGCAGCAGTCGGCCGACATTCACCGGATGGAACCCGTCGACGTCCTTCTCCGGCGACACGGCCGAGTAGATGACGGCGGCAGCGATGTGACGCGGCAGCGGCGCCTGCACCAGGATGCCGTGGCAGGCCGGGTCGGCGTTGAGTCGGGCGATGCGGGCGAGCAGGTCGTCCTGCGACGTGGATTCGGGCAGCACGAAGGTCCGGGACCCGATGCCCAGCTCGAGGGCCTTCTTCTCCTTCATGCCCACGTACACCTGCGAGGCGGGATCCTCGCCGACCCGGAGGAAGACCAGGCCAGGCTGGACGCCACGTCGCAGGAGCGCGGCCACCCGGCCGGCGGTCTCGGAATGGATGTCGGCCGCGATTCTGCGACCGTCGATGAGGTTGTTCATGGTCGGGAAAGGGCGAGAAGGGACCACCTGCAGGGACCGTCGGCCGCGGCGGCGGGCACTCCGATCCGCGGGACCGGATCCCCGGGGACCGCGGCCTCAGGGCTCCGGCGACTCCTCGATCGACTGGACCCGGAGCAGCACCTGGGTGCGGTTGCGGGGATCGACGTACTCCTCGGCGACGACACGGACCGTCCGGCCGCGGAACTTCGACAGGGGGGTGGCGGCCGGGTCCTGGGCCACGAGGAATCCCAGCATGCCCTCGCCGCGACGCGGGCTGCGCAGCTGGTAGTAGGAGGGGGATTGGGGCTCGAGACTGCGCGCGACCTTGCCCACCCGGGTCACGATGCGGACCGTCTCCGAGTACTGGATGGGCGGCTGGGATGTCTGCGATCCATCGGAAGGCCCGGCCGGCGCGGCGGCGGGGGATGCGGCCTCCGGGACCGGGACGGGCTCCGGTTTCAAGGGCTCCGGTTGCCGTGCCTCCACGGGGGCAAGCCGGTGCCGGGCTGGGGCTGGGGCTGGGGCTGGGGCCGGCACGGCCTCCCCGTCGGCCGGGAGGATGCCCCCGGTCTTGGCGGCCGTCAGGCGGGGCGCGGCGGCGGCGGAGCGCTCCACGAACTGCGCGCCGACATAGGCCGAGAATCCAGCCGGCGGCTCCACCTGCAGCCATCCGTCCGACTCCCGGATCTCGGTCAGGGCGGCCCCCTTCTTGAGCACGCCGAGTTCCCCGTAGTTGCGACCTGGGCCCACGCGAAGCCGGGCCTCGGCGGCCTTGACCTGCCGCGTGGTGCGGTCGACCAGCGGGGCGTACACCCAGACCGGGACCTTGGCCGGGAGGGCGATACGGACGAACCCTCCCTTGGCCTCGCCCAGGGTCTCGACCGTCTCGCCGCGCTTCATCCAGGCCAGCACTTCCCCGTCCAGGGACGGCTCGGAACGGATGTTGACCCGGTCGCCGCGGATGACCGCGGGGTCCGCGAGGCCCGATGCCGGGGCCACCCAGAGCCACAGGCAGGCCAGGGTCCCCACGGCGGAGGCCGGGAGGAGCGGGCGGGCGACGGACGCAAGACCGGGCGAAACGGGCGAAACGGGCGAAAACCTCATGGTTTCGAAAGCAAGGACCGGATTTCCGCCGGCGTCAATGCGCGCCACTTGCCCAGGGGCAGCTCGCCCAGCTTGATCGGCCCGATCTGGGTCCGACGCAGCTCCGCGACCGTGTGGCCGAGGACCTCGAAGAGCCGGCGGATCTCGCGGTTCTTGCCCTGGGCCAACTCCAGCTCGACGACGCTGTGGGAGTTGTTGCTGTCCACGAGCCGGGCACGCTCGGCCTTGAGCACCTCGCCCTCGTGCTCCACGCCCTGGGTGAACCGGGTGAGCTGCGCCGGCTCCAGCCGACCCTCGACCACGGCCACGTACTTCTTGCGCACCCCGTAGCGCGGGTGGGTGAGCTTCAGGGAGAACTCGCCGTCGTTGGTCAGGAAGAGCAGACCCTGGCTGTCACGATCCAGCCGGCCCACCGTGAAGAGGTTGGACCACTCGGCCGGCAGCAGCTGGCCGACCACGCGCCGGGCCTCGGGATCGTTGCGGGTGCACAGGAAGCCCGGCGGCTTGTTGAGCGCGATGTAGAGCTTCCTGCGCGCCCGGACCGGCCGGCCCTCGACGGCGACGGTGTCGTGAACGGGATCGACCTTGGACCCCAGGGTGGTCACGACCTGGCCGTTGACGGTCACCGCGCCGCCCACGATGAGCTTCTCGGCGGCACGGCGCGAGGCCACGCCGGCATCGGCGAGGTGCTTCTGGAGTCGGACGGTGGGCATGGGGCGGGAGGAGGGATGCTGCAAAAAACCGCGACGCCGACCGCAGGCCCACAGGGTGGCACCCGAGATCGGCGTCGGAGGGCGGACACGAGGTCGCCGTGATCTCTCTGCGGTGCCTGAGCGGGACCCGGGACGGCGCAGGAGCCAGAGGATCACTCCGGCGGACGGGTCTTGCGCAGACCGGTCACTCGGTCGCCTTCCTTCCACTGGGAGCGACCCTTGAGGATGGCGACGCGCTCGAAGCGCTTGAGGACATTACGTTTGGCCCCGGTGGTGCCGGAGGCGCGGAGGCTGTTGTGCTGCGACATAAACTCTGATGGTTGCGCTGGCGGCGGGGAACGGTTTCCACCCCACGCGGGACCGTGCCCCAAGAGGGAACGGCCGCCGACCACGAGCCCGTGGTTGTAGCTTCCGGCGACCGACTTGCAAACCCCATTTTCAAGCCGATACGGGCCGGCGAGCCCCCGGGGAACGCGTCCCGGCGGACGCCCGGGTCGATTTTTCGGGGTGCATTCCACCGGGGTCCGGCCCGAGTCTGCGCCCCATGCCGCTGGTGGCCCGATCGACCTTCCGACCACTGCCGGGCCTCTCGAACGCGCACCTGCAGACCGTGTTGCCGGCGATCGCCCGGCCCGTCCGGGGTCTGCCGTGGAGCCGTGAGCGGCTCGAGCTGCCCGACGGGGATTTCCTCGACCTCGACTGGCTGGAGGCACCGTCCGACCGCCTGCTGGTCGTCTCCCACGGCCTCGAGGGCCATTCCCGTCGCCCCTACGTGGCGGGCCTGGCGCGGGCGGCGGCGCGCCGCGGGTGGTCGGTGCTGGCCTGGAACTTCCGGGGCTGCTCCGGCGAGCTCAACCGCCTGCCCCGCTTCTACCACAGCGGGGTCTCCGAGGACCTCGCGGCGGTGGTCGACCATGCGGGACGGTCGGGGCGGTTCGGCGCGCTGGCCCTCGCCGGATTCAGCCTCGGGGGCAACCTCACCCTCAAGTACCTCGGCGAAGGTCACACGCCCGCGGTGCCGGTGGTGGCGGCCGTCGCGATCTCCACGCCCTGCGACCTGGCCGGTGCCTCGGCCGCGTTGGAGGCGCCCCGGGTACGGCCGTACATGGCCCGGTTCCAGCGGGACATCCTGCGCAAATGGTCGCTCAAGCGGCAGCGCTTCCCGGCGGTGGTGCCGCCGGTCGACCCGCCGCGACAACGCACCTTCCGGCAGATCGACGACACCTTCACGGCCCCGATGCATGGCTTTGCCGACGCCCAAGACTACTGGAGGCGCTGCTCGGCCAATGCGTTCCTGGCGTCCATCCAGGTGCCCGCCCTGGTGCTCAACGCGGCGGACGACCCGTTCCTGTCCCCGGGTTGCTTCCCGATGGACGCGGCCTCCCGAAGCCCGTGGGTCCACCTCGAGATCCCGGACCGTGGAGGCCATGTGGGCTTCCTCGACCGCTGGAGCACGCAGGCCGACCTGTGGTCGGAGGCCAGGACGCTGGAGTTCCTCGGCGCCGCCCTCGCGGCAGGCTGAACGGCGACCGCCCGTCCGGGGAGCCCAAAGAGGGCTTGCCAATTGGCGCACAGGGTCCATGAAGCCCGGGTGTCTCACCGAATCGCCCTCGCGTTGTGCCTCTGGCTGAGCCCGCTCCGGGCGGAGGACTGGCCCCGGCTGCTCGGGCCGCGGCTCGACGCCACCAGCGCCGAGACCGGGCTTGTGGCCCGGATCCCCACCAACGGTCCGCCGGTCCGCTGGGACAAGGCCGTCGGCACGGGCTACTCGGCGCCGTCGGTCGCCGGCGGGCGGCTTTTTCTCTTCCACCGTCTCGGCAACGAGGAACTCACCGAGGCCTGGGACGCGCGCACCGGCGCCCCCCTCTGGAAACACGCCCAGCCCACCGCCTACCGCGATCCGTACGGCTACAACAACGGCCCCCGGTGCGCCCCGCTGGTGGACGGCGGCCGGGTGTTCACCTTCGGCGCCGAGGGGTTGCTGACCTGCCTTGAGGCGCCGACCGGAAAACCGCTGTGGCAGCGCGACACGGCCAAGGACTTCGAGATCCCCAGCGCCTTCTTCGGGGTCGGAAGCACGCCCCTGCTTGAGGGCGGAACGCTGCTGGTCATGGTGGGCGGCCAACCCGACGCCACCGTCGTGGCGTTCGACCCGGCGACCGGCAGGACCCTCTGGCAGTCGGTGGGCGAGAAGAACTGGACCGGCCAGCCGATGCTCGGGTGGCCGGGCGATCGGACCGTGCAATGGCGGCGCTGGGAGAAGACCGCGAGCTACTCGTCCCTCATCGCCTCGGACATCCACGGGCGCCGGGTGGTGCACGCCCTCACCCGGCAGGGACTGGCCGTGCTGGATCCCCGGGACGGGCAGGTGCTCTTCAGCCGGTGGTTCCGGGCGCGGGTCGACGACTCGGTCAACGCCATGACGCCGCTGGCCATTGGCAACGACGTGCTCATCTCCAGCGCCTACTACCGCTCGGGGTCGGTGCTGCTGCGGGGCACCCCCGGGGCGACGAACTTCACCGAGGTGTGGTCGGGCCTGGGCCTGGAGATGCACTGGAGCCAACCGATCCGGATGGGGTCCCATCTTTACGGGTTCAGCGGCCGCAACGAGCCCGACGCCGTCCTGCGCTGCGTGGAGTACGCAACCGGCAAGGTGGCCTGGGAACGCAGCGAGCGCTGGCCCCCGCACAGCGCCGAGCAACCGCCGGTCTTCGGGCGCGGCTCGCTGCTGCTGGCCGAGGGACGGCTGGTGGCCCTCGGCGAGGGTGGCCTGCTGGGGCTCTTCCGGCCCGACCCCGCGCGCTGCGAGGAACTCGGCCGATGGCAGGTCCCGACGCTGCGCCATCCCTGCTGGGCCGGCCCGGTGCTGTCCGGCGGGCTGCTCTACCTCCGCAGCGAGAACCGGCTCGTGTGCCTGGACTTCCGCGCTGGCGCCAAGCCCTGAGTCCCCGGCCGCACACCCCTTCATGGAACCCCCGACCAGCGACGCCCTGCACGCCCGGCTCGACCTCGCCCTCGCGAGCCATCGCCACTGGACCGGCCGCGATCTCGTGCCCGGCCTGCCGGCGGAGGGTTCGCCCGCACGGTACGAGGCCCTGTGGTCCATGCCCCGCGTGCTGGTGTCCCACGGCACCGAGGACGACCCGCTCTTCTGGTATGGCAACCGGGCGGCGCTGGAACTCTGGGAACTCGAATGGCGGACCTTCACGCGGACCCCGTCGCGCTACACCGCCGAGGCGCCCGTGCGGGGGGAGAGGGCCCGGCTCCTCGACCGGGTGACCCGCACCGGGTTCATCGACGACTACTCCGGGGTGCGCATCTCGCGGACCGGAAGGCGCTTCCGCATCCGGCAGGCCGTGGTGTGGACCCTGCGCGACGCGCAGGGCCTGCCCGCCGGGCAGGCCGCCTCGTTCACCGACTGGGAACCCCTTCCGATGATGAAGACCGCCGCGATCCTCGGGGCCTCCGCCGACCCCGCCAAATTCGGCCACAAGGCCGTGCTGGCCTACGCCCTCCGGGGCTACACCGTCTGGCCGGTGAACCCGAGGGAGCCCGCGATCGCGGGCCATCCCGCCTTCCGCGACCTTGCCTCGCTGCCGGGGCGCCCGACGGTCGTCAGCGCCTACCTGCCACCCCCGGTCCTGCTCGGGCTGCTGCCCGCCCTCGCGGCCCTCGGCTGCGATGAGCTCTGGCTCAATCCGGGCACCGACAGCCCGGGGGTCGTCGCCGAGGCCGGACGGCTCGGGCTGCCGGTCGTCCGCGCCTGCAGCCTCGTGGGCCTGGGACTGTCGCCGGACCGCCTGGGGCCCTGACGGCCGGTGGCCGGTGCCGGGTCGAAGCCCGGACTGGACTGCGGCCGCCGATGGGCTTCACTCGGGACATGGCCTTCCCCACCCGCGCACTCATGACCGCCGCCGCCCTCGCCGCCCTGCCCCTGTCGGCAGCCCGCCACCTCCTCTTTGTCGGCACCTACACCGGGCCGAAGAGCGAGGGCATCCACGCCTTCCGCTACGACGACGCCACCGGGACGGCCGAGCCGCTCGGGTTGGTGGCCAAGTCGACGAATCCGAGCTTCCTGGCGATCCACCCCAACGGGCGCTTCCTCTACGCGGTCAACGAGACCGAACAGTGGCAGGGCAAGCCCGGCGGGTACGTGACGGCCTTCGCCATCGAGCCGGAATCCGGGCGGCTCCAGGAACTCAACCAGCAGTCCTCGATGGGAGGCAGCCCCTGCCACCTGGCAATCGACCCGACCGGGCGTCACCTCCTGGTGGCCAACTACGGAGGCGGCAGCATGGTGTCGCTGCCGGTCCAGCCCGACGGACGCTTGGCCCCGCACTCCTTCCACGGGAAGCACACCGGCAGCAGCGTGGACCCGGCGCGCCAGAAGGAACCGCACGCCCACTCGGTAAACCTCTCCCCCGACAACCGCTTCGCCTACGTGGCCGACCTTGGCACCGACCGCATCCACGCCTATGTCTTCGATCCGGCCAGGGGGATCACCGCACCGAAGCCCCGCATCGACGGGCGCGTGGCGCCGGGCAGCGGCCCGCGGCATCTGTCCTTCAGCCCGGACGGCCGCAACGCCTACGTCATCAACGAGATCCTCTGCACCGTGACGGCCTTCCGCCACGAACCCGTCACCGGCCGCCTCTCCGAGATCGGCACGGTCCCCACCGTGACAGCCGGGACCGACCGCAAGGGGCTCTCCACGGCCGAGGTGCGGGTGCACCCATCGGGGAGGTTCGTCTACGGGTCCAACCGGGGACACGACTCCATCGCCGTCTTCTCGCGCGACACCGCCACCGGGGAACTCAAGCCGGTCGAGGTCCACAAGATCGGCGGCAAGACGCCGAGGAACTTCAACATTGATCCGTCGGGGGGCTTCCTGCTCGCCGCCGGCCAAGGCTCGGACGACATCCGTGTCTTCCGCATCGATCCGGCCACCGGCAAGCTCCGGGCGACCGGCGAACGCTGGAAGGTCGGCTCGCCGGTCTGCCTGAGGTTCCTGCCGCTGGACAAGGCGCCGTGACGGAGGCCGGCTCAGACCAGGCCGGCCCAGCGTGGGTCGGCCGCCAGTCGGCGGACCAGGTCCTTGATCTTCTGGGACTCGCCCTTCGAGGCCACCAGCGTGGCGTCGTCGGTGAGCACCAGGACGCTGTCCTTCACGCCCACCATCGTGACGGGGGTGCGGCCACGGGTGCGCCCGTCGAAGACGAGGTTCCGCGCCGAATCAACCTGCACCAGGTCCCCGATGGCCGCATTGCCCTCGGCGTCCTGCTTCAGGTGGCGGGCCAGCGCCGGCCAGGCGCCGAGGTCGTCCCAATCGAAGCGCCCGTCGACCACCACGACGTTCTGGGCCTTCTCCATCAGCGCGAAGTCCACGCTGATCTTCCGGATGGCCGGATACTCCGCCGCCAGCACCGCCTCGAGCCGCCTGGCGCCCTTCGACGCCGCGGCAAACCAGCGCCGGCAGGCCTCGTGCATCTCAGGCTGGTGCACGGAGAGGGCGTTGGTGATCGTGACGAAGGACCAGACGAACATGCCGGCGTTCCATCGGTAGTCGCCCGAGGCCAGGTACTCCAGGGCCTTCTCGAGGGAGGGCTTCTCGACGAAACGCTCGACCTTGAAGAGCGGGGTCTTGAGCGGCCTGCCGGAGGCGGGGGGCGGCAGGGCCTTGCCGGACTGGATGTAGCCGTAGCCCGTCTCGGGCCCGGTGGGCTGGATGCCGATGGTAACGATCACCTGGCCCCGCGAGGCGACCTCGAAGGCGTCGGAGAGCACCTGGCGGAAGCCCTTCTCGTCGTGGATGACATGGTCGGCGGGGAGCACCGCCATGACGGCCGTGGTCGACCGCGCCCCGACCACGGCCGCCCCGAGGGTGACGGCCGCGCAGGTGTCCCGACCGACCGGCTCGCCGAGGATGTTCTCCCTGGGCAGCTCGGGCAGTTGCCGCCGCACCTCGGCCGCCTGCACGGCGTTGGTGATGATCAGGATGTTCGACGCGGGCACCAGCGGTCGCACCCGGTCCACGGCCTGCTGCAGGAATGACCGCTCGCCCAGGAGGCGGATCAACTGCTTGGGCGTCGTCTCGCGGCTGACGGGCCAGAAGCGCTCGCCGCGGCCTCCGGCCATGATGAGCACGAATCGGTCGGCCGCAGCCGCCCGGGGGGCCGGTGCCCGCTTGGCCGCCTTGGCCGCCTTGGCCGCAACTCCCTTGGCAGCCGCAACGGGCTTGGCGGGCTTGGCGGGCTTGGCGGGCTTGGCGGGCTTGGAGGAGGACGTGCGCTTCATGGACGGCGATATGCCTTCAATCCAACACCAGAAAAGGGCCCGACTCCAACGGATTCATGGGCCGAAAGCGCACCGCGCCGGCGTTGTCCGGGCCACGAAGGCGGCTGGGCTCAAAGAGGCCGGACCGCGAGGTTCCACTCCAACTCGAAGCCGTCGTCACGGAGGCGATTTTGGAACTCGGCCGTGAGTCCGGCCCCGGCGTGGACGGCCTCCGGGGTGAGCTTGCGGTCGGCGCAGAATGCGGCCAGCGCCCCGGCCGCCTCGCCGATGTTCCACTCCACCGGATGCAGCCGGTAGCAGCCATTGGCGATGTGGGTCACCCCGAGGCACTTGCCCGCGGCGATGAGGTTTCCGACCCGCTGTGGCAGGAGCGATCCGAGGGGGATCTGGAAGGGCAGGCTCGACACGTCGACATAGTTGCGCCCGGTGGTCGAGGGATGCAGGTCGATGCGGTAGGCGCCGACACCGACCGAATCCGTGAACACCGCGGCCCGGACGGCCGCCGAGGTCGCCCCGGTCTCCGCTTTCCGGGCCTCGGTGGCGATGTGGCGCTCGGTCACCGTGAAACGCGCGCGGATCCGGCGGGCCTCGCGGATGTAAGGAGCGATGGCGAATCCGTCGGGCGTGCCGAGGATGCCGGCGCTGGGCTTGAGGCCCGGCCACCCGGTGCCGCCATCGGGCCGGGGCGCCTCGGTCTGGAGCCAATGGATGAGGCTGCGACTCAAGGCCCTGGCCTCGGCCTCCCGCTGGCGGCGCAGTTCGGCTCCGACGCCAGGTCCGACCAACGGTCCCAGCCAGTGGTCGTTCTGCGGCCAGTTCACCAGGCAAACCGACGGGAAGGCCTTGGGATCCTCGAACCGGGAGGCGTCGCGGATCCGGCGGTAGGTCCAGAGGTTGGGGAAGCCCGACTCGGACACCGGGTCGAAGGGCAGCGTACGCGGCTGCAGGGTGGCCGGGTGGCTGTGCTCCCAGGCGAACAGCCGGCCCGGCCAGGGTGGCGTCATGCGCGGCACGTAGTCGCGCCACCGGGCATAGTCGTCGGGCCTTCCGGCCACGTGGTCCTGCCCCGCATGGTGCTCGAGGGCGAAGCACCAGGTGATGGCCTGCTGGTCCAGCGGGTCGGCCTTCTCGGGCGCCGAGGGCTCCCCGGTCTGGGCCCGGGATTCGGCCCCGGTCACGTGCTCCACGCCGGCCAGCGGCAGCAGGTCCCCGAGTTCGGTCGCCTCCAGCACCCAGGGGGCCGAGACGGTCCGGCGACGCCCCCCGGTCACCTCCTCGAACTGGACCGCCTCGATGCGATCCCCCCGCATCGACACGCCGGTCGGCCGGTGGCCCAGGAGAAGGGTCAGGCGGCCGGAGGCGACGAAGGGAGCCAGCATCGACTGGAGCACCGAGAGCGCGAGCCTTGGCTCATGGCACACCCGGGAGACCCACCCTCCCCCGGGGTTCAGCCGGGAGGCCCCGCGGGTGGCGGCGGTGACCGGGAAATCCCAGACGAAACGCCGCCGGATCTCGTCACGGAATTCCCGGTAGCTCCGGGTGCAGCCGGCCTCCTCGATCCACGGGTGCTCGTCGGGCGGCACCGCCTGCGAGGTGGACTGGCCGCCGATCCAGAGGGTCTCCTCGGTGAGCACCACCCGCTGGCCCGCCCGGCAGGCCGCCAGCGCGGCCGCGACGCCCCCGAGGCCGCCGCCCACCACCAGGACCGTGGTGGCCAACTGGGTCGCCCGCCGGTCGGCCGCCAGCACCCCGGCGCCACCGGCCGAGATCCCGATCGACGCCATCGCCCCGAGAAACTCCCTGCGGTCCATGAGGGGAAGTTGCCATGGATGTCGCCCGCCAGGCCAGCCGCATCCCAGGCCCGACCCGGGGCCCGTCGTCACGCGTCCCCGATCCACGCTGCACGGAACCTGCGCTGCCTTCGCCGCAACTCCGTTCGTCAGTCCCGAAAACGCTTGATCGAAGAGTCCCCTCCGCCTCAGTCTTACGCTCCCTTGTGCACCCGTAGCTCAATTGGATAGAGCAGCTGACTACGGATCAGCAGGTTTGAGGTTCGACTCCTCACGGGTGCACCAAGTATCCCTCCCCCCGTCCCAACCCCGCACCCATTCCGTCCCCCGTCTCCTTTGGGTTCGGTCTCCATCCCGGAGGACCCTTCCTGAGTCGACGGGCTCTCAGCCCAGCAGACGACGGTGGCGCGCGAAGGCCGGAGCCAGCGAGCGGGCCAACTCCTCCTGCAATTCCTGGAGTCCGCGGTACACCTCGACCTGGGCGGACCGGGGCTCGGCGATCTCTGCGGTCTGCACCGAGACGAAGCGGTCGGTGATCTCGGAGATCTCGATCGGGTCGCCCTTCTGGCGGCGCCAGCACCACAGCGCCTGCATCGCCGCGCCGTAGGCGGCCCCCTCGGCCACCTTCAGGGTGACCACCTCGGCGTTGAAGACGTCGGCCATGATCTGCCGCCACAACCTCGATTTGGCACCACCGCCCGTGGCCCGCACCTGACGGGCCGTCACGCCCAGGGCCGCCAGCCGGCGCAGGCCGTAGTTCATGCCGAGGGTCACGCCCTCCATGGCCGCACGCGCGTAGTGGGCCGAGGTGAAGGTCTTGGGCCGGACGCCGAAGAACACCCCCGTGCCATCGGGCAGGTTGGGCGTACGCTCCCCCTCAAGGTACGGCAGGAGCAGCAGGCCGTCGGATCCGGCGGGGGCCTTTGCGGCGAGCTTCTCGAACCGGGCATGGTCGAGGCCCGCCTCGTTGCGCACCATCTCGGTGGCCACCGTGACGTTCATCGTGCAGAGCAACGGCAGCCACCGGTTGGTCGAGTCGCAGAAGGCGGCGATCTCGCCGGCGGGATCCACCACCGGCTTCCCGGCGCAGGCGTAGATGGTGCCGCTGGTGCCGAAACTGGCCGTCACCACGCCGTCGCGGGTGTTCCCCGTGCCGATGGCGCCCATCATGTTGTCGCCCCCGCCCGCACTCACCAACACGCCCGCGTCGAGACCCAGCTTCCTGGCGGTGGCGGCCGAGAGACGTCCTGCCGGCAGGTCGCTGGAGCGCAGCGGCGGTAGCTTGGCCTCGAGCCCGGGGTCGATGGCCTTCAGGACCGCCGGTGACCACCTCCGGCGCCGCACGTCCATCAGGGCGGTGCCCGAGGCGTCACCGTACTCCATCGACTTCTCGCCGGTGAGCCAGAAGTTCAGGTAATCGTGCGGCAGCAGCACGGAGGCCAGACGCTCGAAGTGGGCGGGCTCCTGCCGCTTGAGCCACAGGATCTTGGAGGCCGTGAAACCGGGCAGCACGGCGTTTCCCAGCGCCTGGACGGTCTTCTTCGGCCCGCCCAAGGCCGCCGTGATCTCGGCGCACTCGGGGGCCGTCACCGTGTCGCACCACAGCTTGGCAGGCCGGATCACCTGGTCCTTCGCATCGAGGGGCACGAAGCCGTGCTGCTGGCCGCTCACGCCCATCGCCACCACCTCGGAGGCCCGGGCCTTGGCCGCTTTGAGCGCCATCTGGACGGCACGCGTCGTGGCGCGGATCCACTGGGCGGGATCCTGCTCCTTGGCCCCGGCGGGCAGACCAGGGATCAACCGGTGCAGCGCCGACCCTTCGCCGAGCACCCGGCCGGAGCCGGCGTCCACGACGAGGGCCTTGGTGGATTGCGTGCCGGAATCGATGCCGATGAGGAGCGTGCGTTGCGCCATAGGATGGGCCCCATCTCAATGGAGCCCCGCCCCGCTGTCGAGCCCCTGCCTTCGGCGGGGCCGGGAACGCACACGGCTCAGCGCAGGTGGAGCGGCGACAGGAAGTAGAGCCGCCCCTCCGGCAACCGGGACTGGAGCGGCAATCCCAGGTCGACCTTGACCGGCGCGGCGGACCGCACACCGGCCTGACCCAGGAGGGACAGGAACCCGGGGAAACGGAACTGCGGATGGTAGGTGACCAGTTTGGCCTGCTCGAGGCCGGAGAGCTTGAGCGCCCGCTGGACGGCCACCTCGAAGTTGCCCAACTCGTCGACGAGCCCGAGGTCGAGGGCCTGCTGCCCGGAGAGGATCCGCCCGTCGGCGTACTCGGTCCAGTTGGCGGCCAGGCGGCGCCCGTCGCTGACGCCGTCCTTCTCGTTGAGTGCGGCCGCATGGTTGCGCCCCGAGCGGATGACGTCTTTGAACTTGGCGAAGCTCTCGTTGATCATCCCCTGGAGGATGGCCCGCTCCTCGGGCAGCACCTCGTCCGGGGACTTCTCGCCGCTGGCCATGTCCTTGAGCTTGCCGCTCTTGGTGATGTCCGGCCGGACCCCCACCTTGTCCATCAACCCGCGGTAATTGTAGCTGTGGAAGATCACCCCGATGCTGCCGGTCATCGTCAGTTCATTGGCCACGATCCACCGGCACGGGGCGCTGACGTAGTAGCCGCCGGAGGCGGCGAGCGATCCCATCGAGGCGACCACGGGGATCTCATGCTCTTTCTGGAACTTCTCGATCAGCAGGTAGATCTCGTCGCTGGCGAGCACCTCGCCTCCCGGGGAATCGACCTTGAGGATGACGGCGGCCACCCCCTCGACGGCGGCCCGCTCCAGCTGGTCGGCCACCAGATCCACGATGGACGTGCCAATGCCCGAGAGAACCTCGCCGCTGATCACCCCCTGAAGGTCGATGACGGCGATCTTGTCCTCGGTGTCGGCATTGCGGATCAAGGCCTCGTGCAATTCGGACGCCCCCGGGGACCGCGTGTCATGGTGGTGGGACCAGTCGAGGTCCGACTTGGCGAACATCAGACCCACCAGGCATGCCACGACGACTAGGAGGGCCGCCCCGAGGCCGATCGCGGCCCATTTCCAGCCCCCGCCGCCACGGGTTTCGGAGGGGCGCGAGGTGGGCGGCGGCGGCGGCGGCGGCGGCGGCGCTCGTCGACCCGGGGGTGCCTCGGGCGGGGCCGTTCGCAGTGGAACCGACGACGCGGTCGGGGCGAGAACCGGCGGCGCCGTGGGAACGTCGGCGGAAGACATGGCGGGGGATACGGCGGTCGGAACGGCCGGCGGGGAGGCCGACGTCCCCTCGCGGGCCTGGGGCTCGGTTTCGGGCGACGGGGCGGGACTCGAATCCATGACGACCCCCGACGGTAGAGTCGCCCGGGCGAACCGGCAAGGGATCGTCCCGGGGGATCGTCCCGGGGGAAGCTCCGCCCCCCGTCGGATCCGGCCCGACCGCCCGGCCCCAGTTGGATCCGGCCCGACCGCCCGGAGTTTGGGTGAGCCTGGAATTTGGGAGAGCCTGGATTTTGGGGGAACCTGGGGTTCAGGGAGCCGGGGCCGGCTTGGGAGCGGCACGACGCCGGCGGACCTCATTCCAACGTAGGCGTTGCTCCGGGGTGAGCGTCTGCTCGATCTCGCGGCGCGCGGCATCGATCTCCGCGCGAGTCCGGGGGGCAACCGGTTCCCACAGGGCTCGCAGGCGGCCACCGGCGCTTTCCAGGATGGCATCGATCCGTTGGCGCTGGGAGGCCTCGAGCTCGAGTTCCCGGGACCACCGGGCCATCGCCTCGATCTGCGCCCAGCCCGGCGGCCGCGCCAGGGAGCCCGCCGGGGCGTTGGAGGGGGCATGGGACCTGGCCGGTTCCGGTGCGGCGACGGCGACCGGGGATGCCCCATCGACTGCGGCATGGGAGCGCCACAGTCGCCCGACCAGGCCGGCACCCACCGAGCCCGTGAGCACGCCGGCGGCGAAGATCACCATGGCCGCCAGGACGATCCGGGCGGTCCTCACCGGAGTTCCCCCGCCCTGGGATCCTCCAGGAACAGGTCTTCGATCAGCAGGTCCTCGATGGCCGACTCCTCCGCCATCGCGGCCGGGACCCGATCGGCGTCACCACCGGGAACGGTCTCCCCGAGGACGGCCAGGGACAAGGCGACCCCGCCCATCAGGCCGGCGACACCGGCGCTGGAAATGGCCGCCCGCCACAGGCCCGAGGCCCAGGCCTCGAGCGTCTCGTCACGCCGGGCGCGGCGGATGGCCCGCAGGACGCGCTCCTCGAAACCCTCCGGCACTCCGTGGGGGATCGACGCAGCCCGGGCCGCCCGGAGAAGGGTCTGCTGAAGCCTGTTGCTGTCCATGCGGAACATCGCCCCCTTCGACGCACCGTCGGGAAGCGGGGTTACGATAGGCCTCGTCCCGACGCTGGCGAGAAGAGAAACGACGACGGCACCCGGGGGCGGCGGGGCGCCCCCACCCGGGTGGCCGCAAACCCAAGCGTTTCCGGACGGTCCGTTGCCCCGAAGTGGCATGGGATTTCAGAGGTAGGTGTCGGTCCGGAGCCGGTCCACCAGGCGCCTCATCTCCGCCCGGGCCCGGAAGGCCCGCACCTTGACGAGGGTTTCCGACCATCCGGTGAGGGCGGAGATCTCCTTGACGGAGCGATCCTCCAGTTCCAGCAGGGTCAGGACCATGCGGCTGGCCGGTCGAAGCTGCTCGAAGACCCGCTGGACCAGGCGGCGCGCGGCATCCGCCCGGTGGTCGCCCTCGCCGGGGTCGGTGGCGTGACGGTTGAGCCATTCGGCCTCGTCGTCGGACAGGTCGCTCAACAGGTCTTCCCGGCGCCGGCGCCGGGACCTCAGCACGTCCAGACAGGCCCGGGTGGCCAGGCGCATCAGCCAGTGTTCGAAGGGGGCATCGCCCCGCCAGGTGTCCAGGCGCTGGTACGCCTTGACCAACACCTCCTGGACCAGGTCGGCGACATCCTCGTCGCGCCGCAGATAGCGGCGGGCCAGGGCGAAAAGCCGGGCCTGATGCCGCTGGACCAGTTCGCCGAACCGGTCCGCGTCGCCCTCACGGACTGCGCGCACCAGTTGCGCATCGGAAAGCAGCTCCACGGGTGCCGAGGTCTCCGGGCGCGAGGCCCAGGACCCGACGGAAACCAGGGGATGGATGGCAATGTTCACGGGAGAATCGGCCTCTCCGGAGGGCTTGGCACGGACCCAGGGCAAGGGGCCCAAGACCCGTCCGCCGCCCTCAGGATGACGCTGGGACGCCACACGCCTAGCAAGGAACATGCCAATCGGTCGCAGGGAAATCTTCCCCAGGGTCGCCTGGGGCCGGAACCGCCCGGATCGGCCTGCAAACCATGCGCTTCCGAGGCACCCCCTGCGGCCCGATGACCGGAGGCCCGTCGCCGGGCGCCGGGAACCCGACCACCACGCGTCCGCCCCGTGACGACCCGCCCTGGGGACTATTTCCCACCCCGTCGGGTTCGGGGGACAGGAAGTTGGGGGACAGGCCCCGACGAGCCGCCCGGGCCACTCCCGGCCAGCGGACCGTTCCGGGGGATTGTCGTCGCCCCGTCCGACCGCCTAGGGTCGGACATGGATTGGCAGGGACGATGGGTGGTGATCACGGGGGCCTCGAGTGGCTTCGGGGCGGCGACGGCCGAGGCCTTCGCCCGGGCGGGTGCCGGGGTGATCCTGGGAGCGCGCCGCTTGGACCGCCTGGCCGAGGTCGCGGAACGCTGCCGGGCGGGCGGGGCGCGCGCCGAGTCCATGGCGCTCGACGTGGCCTCGACCGCGTCGGTGGAGGCCTTCGTCGCCCGGGTCCGTTCGATCACGCCGCGCGTGGACGTGCTGGTCAACAACGCCGGCGGGGCCCATGGCCTGGATCCCGTGGCGACCGGCCGGGACGAGGACTGGGAGGCGATGGTGCAGTCCAACCTGCTGGGCCTGGCCCGCGTCACCCGGGCGATGCTGCCCCTGCTGCCGCACCATGCCGGGGCGAGCCTGCTCAACCTGGGTTCGATCGCCGGCCACCAGGCCTACGAAGGCGGGGCCATCTACTGCGGGGTCAAGGCGGCCGAGCGCAGCATCACCCAGGCCCTGCGCCTGGAACTCAACGGCACCGGCATCCGCGTCGGCTCGCTCGATCCGGGTATGGCGCTCACCGAGTTCTCCGACGTCCGCTTCCGGGGCGACACGGCCCGGGCCGCGCAGGTCTACCGGGGCGTGGAACCGCTGGTGGCCGAGGACATCGCCCAGACGCTGCTCTGGATGGCCTCGCGCCCGGCGCACGTGAACATCGACGAGGTCGTCATCAAACCCACCGACCAGGCCGCCATCCACAAGGTCCACCGTCGGGCCGCGCCGTGAGCCGGGCCGGACCCGTGGATTGAATCTCGGCCGCGGCCCGTTCAGGGCCAGACGAATCCGGGGTACTTGGCCCGCAACTGGGACCGCAGCTTGGGATAGGTGGTCTCGCGCCACCGCGGGAAATCCGAGACCACCTCCAGGCGTTTGCCGTCCGGGGCCTGCAGGGCCAGGCGCACCGGGATGGCGTTCTCGCCCACGGTCGGGTGCGTCTTGAGCGGCAGGCACTCGGTGAGCTTCACCTGGGCCTCGGGCCCAGGGATCTCCTCCGGGTCGAGGTCGGGATCCGGCTCGACATAGGTGAGCTTGAGGCGGCGGCCCTCGATCCAGGACAGGTGCAGCGGCATCAACTCGTCGAGCCAGGCGATCTGCTCCGGCGCCAGATGGGCTCGGAAGGCCTCGCGCAACGGCGCCGCCTGAGCCTGCTTGACCAGGGTGAGGCCCCGGAAGGCCCGCTCCAGCGCCGCCACGAGGGCGGCCCCGTCGAAGGCCGGGAACTCGAGGTGCGGCAGCGCCCGGGACATGAGATTCACCCGGGCGATGAACTGCCTGAGGTCGTGGTCGAACTGCGGCAGCTCGAACCCGCCACGGGCGAAGGCCTCGGCCAGGCAGCGGCCCGACTGCTCCGGGTCGGTCTCCCGCAGGTGCTCGGTGGCCACCACCAGGTCGAGGAAGCGCTGGCGTCGAACCGGCGAGACACGCTTGTGAAGCCGGTCGTAGACATGCTCGACGGCGGCCTGGAAGTGCTGCGGGTAAAGCTCCCGGAGCCACTCGACCTTCACCGCCGTGGCCAGGCCCAGCAACGTCAGCACCCCGCCGCTGCGACCGGGGATCTCGCGCAGGCTGCCCACCACCAGAAGCCCGGCCTGCTGCACGACCGATTCGCGCATCAGGGTGCCCACGCGCCCCTCGGTCAGCAAGCAGTCCAGCGATCCGGAGTCCTTGCGCACGCACACCTGGTCCACGAACCCGGCGCACAGGGACTTGAGCAGGGCCTCGTCGCCCTCGGGGGCGGCGGCGTTGGGTTCCGATCGCGGATCCCCGGGATTCAGGCCCTCGCGCTCGGCGATGCGGACCAGTTGCTGGAAGGTGTCCTCCACCTGCCGGGCCGTCTGGGCGTGGATGCCATGCCGGCGGCAGGGCTCGAGGGCGAACCGCGCGTTGCGGGCGTACTGGTGGGCGCGCAGGAGGGTGTGGAAATCGCTGAGGGTGCTGCCCTCGAAGAGTTCCCGCGCATCGCCCATCGCGCGGTCGTCCCGGTTCACGCGCATCAGCAGGTCGCGGCCGCTGACCAGCGCCGCGCAGAGGCAGGCCGCCGGCACGCAGCCCCGCCGCGAGGCCTCGATCAGCAGCCGGGCGAAGCGCGGGTGCATGGGCAACCGGAGCATCTGCCGGCCCACCGGGGTCAGGTCCGAGGCCGCGTCGGGCGGGTCCCCGGCGTGCCCATCGGCACCGGGCATGCCCCCCTGCCCCAACGGCCCGAGCGCTCCCAGGAGGTGCAGCAGCCGCTCCGCCCGGAGCACCGCCGCGCGGTCCGGCGCGTCGAGCCAGTCGAAGGTGGCGGCCTGGCGGACCCCCAGCGAATGCAGGAGCAGCACCACCTCGGCGAGGTCCGCCCGCTGGATTTCCGGCGTGTTGCGCGCGGGCCGGTTCAGGTGGCCGCTCTCGGTCCAGAGCCGCCAGCAGGTGCCCGGTGCGGTCCGGCCGGCGCGGCCGGCCCGCTGGTCCGCCGAGGCCCGGCTGATCTCCTCGACCATCAGGGTCTGGATGCCCCGTTCGGCGTCGTAGCGGGTCATCCGGGCTAGGCCGCCGTCGACCACATGGCGGATGCCGTCGATGGTCACGGAGGTCTCGGCCACGTTGGTGGAGACCACGATCTTGCGCAGCGGGCTGGGCTGGAAGGCGCGATCCTGGTCCTCCGGGGGCAGCTCGCCGTGCAGCGGGATCAGCGCGACCCGCTCGCCCAGCCGGGCCGCCGCGAGGGCCCCCAGCGTCGCCTGGATCTCGCCCTTGCCGGGCATGAACACCAGAATGTCACCCTCCCAGCCGGACTCGACGATGCGCTCGACCTTGTCGGCCGCCAGCTCATGCACCGGCCGGCTGTCGCCGTACTCGAGCCAGCGCATCTCCACCGGGAAGGTGCGGCCCTCCGAGACCAGGATGGGCACGGGCTCCGGGACCGCCGGGACGGCGTGCGCGGGCGCAACGTCTGGCGGCGCGGGTGGGGACCGATCCGGCGGGGGCGCCGCCAGGTAGCGCGCCACGGGCTCGGCATCCAGCGTGGCCGACATCACCAGCAGCCGGAGGTCGGGCCGACCGGTGGCCTGCAGGCGCTTGGCCAGGGCCAGGGCGACGTCACTCAGCAGGTTGCGCTCGTGGAACTCGTCGAAGACCAGCACCGCGATCCGTTCCAGCCGGGGATCATCCTGGAGCCACCGCAGCAGGATGCCCTCGGTGACGAAGGCGATGCGCGTGCCCTCGCCGATGCGGTCCTCGAAGCGGACCTGGTAGCCCACCTCCGTGCCCAGGCGCACGCCCCGTTCCCAGGCCACCCGGGTGGCGACCGTGCGGGCGGCCACCCGGCGGGGCTGCAGCACCACGATCTGCTTCCCCTCGGGCACGAGGCCCGCGTCGAGGATCATCTGTGGCACCTGGGTGGTCTTGCCCGATCCCGTGGCGGCGACGAGCACCAGCCGGTTGCCTCCGCTCAGGGCGCGGAGGAGGTCGGCATGCAGCCGCCAGATGGGAAGACCGTTGTCGGGCACGGCGGCTCAGGATCGGGCGATGAACACGAAATAGACGAGGATGCCCTCCATCACGACCGAGAGGCCGAGGAGCAGGCCCGAGGGCATGAACTTGCCGGTCTTGCGCAGGCGCATGAAGAACACCGCCTGGAGCAGCGCGAGCACGCCGATGGCCACGAGGCCCGGCAGGTGCCCGAGGGCCACGAGCGTCAACGGGATGGCCGAGCCCAGCGAGGCGATGAGCGAGGCCTTGGACCGGGCCTTGAGGAACCCAGCGAGGCCGCCGGCGACCAGGAGGGCGATGAAGATCCACAACGCGGTGACGGCGATTTGATGCATGGCGCGGAGGGAATACCGGCAACGCCGCCCGGAGGCCATCCCCAATCGCAGGAAGGGCGGCAACGGCGGGCTGACGGGCCCGGCCGTCCGCGGCCCTCACCCGTTCGGGCGGATGCAGGTCTTCACGGCCCGGTTGCCCCCGGCCATGGACCGGAAAAGCGCCGGCAAGGCGTCGAGGGAGGCCTCGCCATCGACGAAATCAGCGGCGCGGACCACGCCGCGCTCGATCCGGTCCAGCGCCGCCCGGATGGACCTGGGCGTGTGGTGAAAGCTCGCCAGGAGCGTCAGGTTCGAATAGTGCAACAGCCCGGTGTCGAGGGTCACCGTGGTGCCCGACGGGCAGCCCCCGAAGAAGTTCACCCTGCCCCCCTTGCGCACCAGCCGCGTCGCGGCCTCCCAGGCCGAGGGCTTGCCGACGGCCTCGAACACGGCGTCGAACGCGGCAATCGGAACCCCGGATCGCACGGCCGCCTCCAGATCCTCGCGTCCCTCCATGTCGATCACTCCGGTGGCCCCGAGCCTCCGGGCCAGCGCCAACCGGGCCCCGCCGCGACCGGCCACGACCACCTCGCATCCCACCTCCACCGCCAGCGCCACAGCAAAGAGGCCGATCGGGCCCGCCCCCATCACCAGCACCCGCTCGCCTGCGCGGAGGGCGAGATCGCCGATGCCCTGCACCACGCAGGCCAGGGGCTCGGTGAGCGCGGCGGCCTCGAAGGGGGTCCCGGGGCGCAGGGGCATCAGGTTGGCCGAGACGATCCGGGCCGGCACCACGATCGACTCGGCATAGGCGCCATTCAGGAAGAGCAGGTCGTCGCACAGGTTCTCCTGACCGCCCCGGCAAGGGGCGCACCGGCCGCAGGGGGCCGAATTGGCGCCGACCACCCGGTCGCCCGGCCCGACGCACCGGACCCCCGGCGCCGTCTCCACCACCGTGCCCGCCCACTCGTGACCGAAGAGGCAGGGCGGCGTGAGCATGCGCGCGTGGTAGCCGCGCCGGTAGACCTTCAGGTCGGTGCCGCAGGTAAGGGCCGCGCCGAGGCGCACCCGCACCTCACCCGGCCCGAGCGGGGTCTCCCCGACCGATTCCACCCGGAGGTCCTCCCGACCGTGCAGCACTGCCGCCTTCATCGGACGGAGCCTTCCCCGAGCCGGCCTTGTCCGGCCAGCAGGAAACCGGAGGGTCGCTGGCCCGAGGCCTGGGCCCGCGGAGGGAGTCGCGGCGGCCCGCCTGGACGGGTGTGGCGTCGAAGGGTCGGCCTGGGGCGGCAGGATTGGAACCGTTGGCCGTGGGACTAAGGGGGTGCTCCGGGAGGCAACGGTCCGGGACGGCTCCGGGACCGGAGCGGGATCGATCGGTGACGCGGAGCGGCGAATTGGAGGATCAGATCAGAGGGGCCGTGGAGAGTGCCCATGGGGGACCCGCGACCGATCCAAGGCCATGGGAGAGGAGGAATTCCGTGGAACCAAGGGGTTCCGCAGGACCATGCCTTGCGTACAACGCCGAAGCCGAACCCGCGCCGACCCGCCATCCCGGAGCCTCCGGGCTGAAGTGGTGGAGCCGAGGAGATTCGAACTCCTGACCCCCACAATGCCATTGTGGTGCTCTACCAACTGAGCTACGACCCCACTGGCCCGAAAACGGGGCGCACTCTAGGAAGTCCGCCCCGACTGTCAAAGGACTTTTCCAAAAACTTTGGCGTTCCTCAAGCCGGCCGGCCTGGCCCCGGGGTCGATCCCCCATGGGCCCCATGGGTGTCGGCGACGATCCCGTCGACCATCCGCATCAGGCGCTGGCCGTACTCCACGAAGTTGGCCCGGAGCGCCGCGTCGGGGGGCGGCACGGCCGCCCCGCTGGTGTCGTGGAACACCGCCACCATGTGGGGCTCGATGCTCAGGGCACCGGCGTAGCCACGGCGGAAGGCGTCCTCGAGGATGCGCTGCACGGCCCCGTCGCCCTCGCCCGGCCAGTGGTAGTCGGCATCGTTCCTGGTCGCCACCCACCGGGCGTCCTTGATGTGGATGTGCTCCGACACGTCGCGGACCTGCGTCCAGAACTCCCACGGATCCTGGCGGGGCTGGGGCTCCGGGCGGGTGCGGTCGGGGTTGAAGACCGGGTTGGCCGTGTCGAAGACCCACTTCAGGCCGGGCACCGCCTCGAGCAGGCGCAGCGCATGGCGCCAGCTCATCCCGCCATAGTTCATGCAGTTCTCGTGCAGCGGCTGGATGCCCGCGTCGAGGAAGCGCCGGGTCACCTCACGCATGCGCCGGAAGCGCTCCTCCTCCATCAGGTCGGCTCCCTCGCGCACCCGGTAGCTCATCACGCGGACATACCGCGAGCCGAGTCGCCGCATGCGGGGGATGGCCCGGTCGACCTCGGCCAGCGTGATCTCGAAGGGATCCTCCACGTTCTTGGCCCAGTTGCCGATGGTGGAGGCGAAGCAGTAGACCGAGAGGCCTGCCCGTCCGAGCAGTTCCTCGGCCCGGTCGAAGGCGGCGTCGGGCAGGTCGTGCAGGTTGGCCTTGGTGAAGCCCTCGAGGGTGACGTTGCGGGCCTCGAGGTGCTTCCAGCCCAGGTCATGGGCCGCCTCGATCTGGGACTCGAGTCGGTTGCCGGCCTCGTCGCCGATGCCGCAATACAGGGAGGGGAACCTCATGGGCCGAGGCTACGGTCCCGCCGGACAAAAGACCACTCCCGGGAGAGGGGTTCCGGCGCGGACGCTGCGGAGGGTTAGGAGTCCCAACGGGCAACCGTCGGTTCTGGCGCACGGCGGGACGGCGGAATCTTGGTCGCGAACCACCGCGACGCCACGCATCGGCCGCCGCGGCGCCTCCCGCGGGAGGGCCTACCGTGCATGAAGAAGGCCACCCTCTCGGGTGGCCTGATCCAAGAATATTCCTTCCGAGCCGGCGTCTCCGGCCGGTGGGGAATCACTTCCTCTTCTTCGGCGCGCTCGCGGCCGCCTTGGCGGCGTCCTTCTTGCGGATGAGGTAGGCTTTGCGGCGGGCCCGTTTCTGGATTTTGTTGGATTGTTGTCCCATGGCTCGGATTTACTTTCGCGGATGTTAGTTCTCTGGGGCGGGAAGATGAAAGAGCGACGCGGAGCCTTCAACCTCTTTCTCGGTCTGCTGCTGGCCGTGTGGGCCCAGGGACTCGCGGGCGTCGCCGTAGCCGCCACCCCCGATGAGAAGCGCCGCGAGAAGGAGCTCGAGCAGCAGAAGAAGGTCGAGGCCAAGCAGATGTCGCAGATCCGCGTCTACCGCGAGGTCACCGACTTCTCCGGCCGCGCCAGCGAACTCGGGACCCTCGGGGTCAACAAGGCGACGGTGGGACGCTCCGACCCGGTCGAGATGACCGTCCAACGCGATGCCGTGCTCGACGAGCGGGACGTCAAGCGGGCGACCTTCGTCGAGCAGCGCGACCAGACCTTCTCGGTGGCCGTCGAGTTCGTTCAGCAGGGAACCATGGTGCTCCACATGAATTCGGTGGCGGCCAAGGGCAAGCGCCTGGTCATCGCCGCCCGGTGGTCGGATGGCACCAACGTCGTCAACCGCTGGATCGCCGCGCCCCTCATGCGGCGGGCGCTGGACCAGGGGATCCTGCTCTTCACGCCCGACATGTCCCGCGAGGAGGCCATCGTCTTCGTCCGTGGCCTCAACAACGTGGCCGTCAAGCTCAAGAACCAGGCCAAGGCGCCCAAGGAGAAGAAGGCCAAGCCGGCCGACACGGCCGCCGGCGGCACCAATGCCCCCGCCAGCCCCACCGAGGGCCAGAAGCCCAAGGGATCCAAGACGAAGGACCCCAAGGCCGACACCAGGCTCAAGCGGGAATTCGACCCCTTCCAAGGACCGTGACCCGGACGCTCCTTTCCCTGCTCTGGCTGGGAATGGCCGTGGGCCTCGGGGCCCAGCCGTTCCGGCTGCCGACGGCCAACCGCGCCTTGCTCGACCCGGACGGCGGGGCCGAGCGCTACTTCGTCGGCACAGCCGGCAAGCCCTGGACCAGCGGCCAGTTCGGGTGCGTGCGGTCCGGTGGATTCCAGCTCCACGAGGGTCTGGACATCCGCCCCCTTCAGCGCGACCGGCGCGGTGAACCGCTCGACGAGGCGCTCTGCGCGGCCGCCGGCACGGTGGCCTACGTGAACACCCGGTCGGGCCTCTCCAACTACGGCAACTACGTCGTGGTCCGGCATGAGGTCGACCGTCTGGAGATCTTCACCCTGTATGCACACCTGGCCTCGGTGGCCCCGGGCATCCGGGCGGGCACGGCGGTCCAGCCGGGCCAGCCGCTCGGGCGCGTGGGGCGCACCTCCAACACCCGCCAGCGCATCACGCCCGACCGCGCCCACCTGCACTTCGAGATCACCTCGATGGTGGCCTCGCGCTATGCCGCCTGGCACAAGGCCAACCTCGGCGAGACTCACAACGACCATGCCAATTTCAACGGGCGCAACCTCGTCGGCCTCGACCCGGCGACCGTGTTCCGGGCTCAGGCCAAGGCCGGCACCGGGTTCCAGCTCGCCCGACACCTGAGGGAGACCCCCGAGCTGGCCCGGGTGCTCCTCCGGAGGCCGACCCTCGACTGGGTCCGGCGCAATCCCGGGGCCGTCGAGGCCAACCCCACGGCCCAGCGCCAGGGCGTGGCCGCCTGGGAACTCTCGCTCGGCTTCAACGGCATCCCGCTGCGGGCCATCCCGAGGGCGGCCTCCGAGATCGCGGGCCACACCGGCCCGCATCGCCTGCTCGGGGTCAACGCCAAGACCCTCGAGCAGTTCCCCTGCGGCAAGCTGGTCTTCCAGCGGGGCCAGGTGTGGACGCTGACGGCCAAGGGTCAGCAGCACCTCGAACTGCTGGCCTACTGAGCGGGGCCGTCGGCCGGCAATCCATCGGGGCGGTCCCCAGCGTCCCCGGTCGGTCCCGAACCCGCCGCGTGGGCCGGCAGGGGCGGCGGCACCAGGGGCATCGGCGCCTCGTGGTCGAGATGGTCCCGGCAGCAGGCGAAGAACTCCTGGCGGGTCGCCGCCCGGCGGATGCGATGCAGGAAGTCCGGGTGCACGCCCTCGGCGATGAAGTTCATGTACTTCTTCATCTTCTCCACCTGGAGCCGCTCCCGGAACCCCGCCGAAGGCCTCGTGGATTCATACAGGTCGGTGACGTAGTCGAGCACCTCCCGCCCGGATGGCAACCGCCACGAGCCGGTGAGGCGGTGGTGGCGGATCTGGTCGAAGAGCCACGGGTTTCGGATGCAACCCCGGCCGATCATCAGGCCCCGCGCCCCGGTCTCGCCCAGCACCTGCTCGGCCCGCGCCGGCGAATGCACGTTGCCGTTGGCCAGCACCGGGCAGGGCATGGCCTGCACGGCACGGGCGATCCAGTCGGTGCGCACCTCGGTGCGGTACATGCCGACCACCGTGCGGCCATGCACCGTGAGCAGGTCGATGCGGTGGCGTGCGAAGAGCTCCAGCAGGGCATCCCATCCGGAGTCGTCGGCGAAGCCCACGCGGGTCTTCACCGTGAAGGGCACCGTGGTGACCGCCTGGCGGAGCGCGCCCAGGAGGGCGTCGATGCGGTGCGGCTCCCGCAGCAGGCCACCCCCGGCGCACTTGCGGTACACCACCGGCGCCGGGCAGCCCAGGTTGAGGTCCACCGCCGCCACCGGGTGGCGCTGCAGCTCGACCGCCGCCCTGGTCATCGCCACCGGGTCGTTGCCGATGAGCTGGGCGATGGCCGGTCGGCCCGTCGGGTTCTCGACCAGCGAGCGCAGGATGTGCGCGTCGAGCGTGCTGGTGCCATGCACCCGGAAGTATTCGGTCCAGTAGACATCCGGCCCGCCCCGGCGCGCCAGCACCCCCCAGAAGGGCAGGTCGGTGACATCCTGCATCGGGGCCAGCGCCAGCACGGGCCCGGGCCGGGCGAGGAGGTCCCCCAAGGCCCGGCCCGGTGAGGGCGAACCCGGGGGCGGGGCGTCCGGCGGGCAGACCTCGGCGGCGGGTGGCGCGTCCATCGCGATCGGTCCCGGGGGGGTCAATCCTCGGCCTTGGAGTCGCGGCTGAGCAGGTCGTGCACGGCGCGCCGCACATCCTTGCCCTCGTGCAGCATGGCGTACACCTCGGCGAAGATCGGGGCCTCCACGCCCAGGCGCTGCGCCAGCGCCCAGGCCGAACGGGAGGTCGGGTAGCCCTCGACCGCGGAGACCGACTCGGCGAGCACCTCGGCCACGGGGCGTCCATGTCCCACGCTCTCGCCGAAACCCCGGTTGCGGCTAAGCTTCGAGAAGCAGGTCAGCACGAGGTCCCCGAGCCCGCCCAGTCCGGCGAAGGTCCCGGCCCGGGCCCCGCAGGCGACCCCGAGGCGGGTCATCTCGCTCTTGCCCCGGGTGACGAGGGCGGCCTTGGCGTTGTCGCCATAGCCCAGCCCGTCGCAGACACCGGCCGCGATCGCGATGACGTTCTTGAGCGCCCCGCCCAGTTCGACGCCCACCAGGTCGCTGCTGCGGTACACCCGGAACTCCGGGCGGTGGAAGAGTTGCTGGACGAGCCTCGAGACGGCCTCGTCGCGGCTCGCGGCCACCACGGCCGTCGGGATGCCGCGCGCGACCTCGAGGGCCAGCGACGGACCCGACAGGGCGGCGGTGCGGAGCCCGGAGGCCACCGTATCGAGGATGCCGGTCATGGTGAGGCCGGAGGTGAACTCGATGCCCTTGGTGACGCTGACCACCGGGCCGGAGAAACCGACGAGGTGGCCGGCGACCTCGCCGAACGCCTTGGAGGGCACGGCCAGCACCACGACCTCGGAGCCGGCCACGGCGGCGTCGAGGTCGGGCTCGAAGGACCAGTCGCCGGCCAGCGGGATCCCGGGCAGGAAGCGCCCGTTGACCCGAGCCGCAGCCAGTTCCGCCACGTGTTCGGGCCGGTGACCCCAGAGCCGCACCGGGTGCCCGTTGCGGGCCAGCACCACGCCCAGGGCCGTGCCCCACGCGCCCGCACCGAGGATGGCGACCCTCATGATGCCGGTGCCTTGGGTTTGTCGAAGCGATGCTCGGTCCCGGCGCGGAGGCGCTGGATGTTCGGCCGGTGCCTCCAGACCGCCAGTGCCGCGAGCACGGAGGTGAATCCCACCAGCGGCCACCGGGTTGGCCCGGCCACCGTGAACGCGGTGCCGACCGGCAGGACGACCGCCGCGGCGATCGAGGCCAGCGACACGTACCGCCCGGCGAGGAACACCAGCACCCACGTGACGACGGTGACGGCGAAGGCCGGCGGGATGAGCGCCGCCATGGCACCGGCCGACGTGGCCACGCCCTTGCCGCCCTTGAAGCCGAGCCAGCAGGTGTAGTTGTGCCCCAGCACGGCCCCGAGGGCCGCCAGCGCCGGCAGGGCCGCCGAATCGGCGGGCACCAGGGCGGCGGCCAGGGCGGGAGCCAACCGCACGGCCAGCGCCCCCTTGAGCAGGTCCACCAGCAGCACCAGCGTGCCGGGACCCCGGCCCAGCACGCGGAAGACATTGGTTGCACCGATGTTGCCGCTGCCCGCCCGCGTGATGTCCACACGCAGGGCGCGCGCCACCAGGAAGCCGGTTGGCAGCGATCCGGCCAGGTAGGCCAGGAGCAGCGTGCTCAGGAAAGGAAGGGCTTCGGCCATGTCCGCAGGCGTTGTACGGGGCAACCGCCCGCCGAGCCAAGCGCGCTGTTCGCCGCAAAAACTCCTTGAGCCGCCCCCCCCGGTTTGCGTTCATTCGCGTCCGCGCTGCACGGGCCACGTGCCGCGACAACCGTGGTAGGATGCCGGAGTGGTCAATCGGAACAGACTGTAAATCTGTCAGGCTAACGCCTTTCGGTGGTTCGAATCCACCTCCTACCACCAATTCCCTGGTTCAATTCCCTGGTTCAATTCCCCGTTTCAATCTCCCGGTACAATTCTCCGGTTGTGGTCCGCCAGAGCCAGAGCCGAGGCCAAGACGAGGACAAGGGTCGGCAGCCGCCATCTCGTCATCCACGACCAGCCCGATCCCACCCTGACCGGGATAAACAGCCCCCGTTTGGACGCCTTCTCCGTCACCCCCGGGCCAGAATTCCGCGCGCCCGAGAAATGACGCAGCCGTCACCGATACGGGCTGGACCGATGGCGGGCAAATCCATATCACACTCATGTGAAATCCATGAAAATCATCTCTCTTCTCAACATGAAGGGAGGCGTCGGCAAGACGACGGCCGGTGTACGAATCTTTCTGTAATTTGCTCTCCGGAAGC